>JAFOOW010000121.1 GCA_017425305.1 Peptostreptococcaceae bacterium
AAGAAAGCTTAGTATTTTACTGTAGTAAAAATGAAAATACATATAGAGTTTATATGCTAAATACAATGACTGGTGAAGAAGTGAATATAAAAAATTATAGTGAAAAGAATAATTTGGAAAATTTATTAGAAAATATTAAATCAGTAGAAATAAATATAAATGAATTAGAAACTTTAGAAGAAGTAGAAAATTACATATTAAAAATAATATAATTCTTAAAAAGTTGAAAATAATACGTATATTTGGTAGAATAGATTCGTAAAGTGTTCGATAAAATAAAAATAGAGGTGAAGTATAATGAAGACAGTTGCAGTTGTAGGTTCTCAGTGGGGAGACGAAGGAAAAGGTAAAGTTATAGATTACCTTGCGACACAAGCAGATGTAGTAATTAGAGGACAAGGTGGAAATAATGCTGGACATACATTAGTAGTTGATGGTAAGAAATTTGCTTTAAGATTAATACCATCAGGAGTATTAAATCCAAATACAATAAATGTAATAGGAAACGGAATAGTATTTGATCCTCAAGGATTTTTAGAAGAAATAGAAATGCTTAAAAAAGATGATATAGATACAAGCAATATAAAGATAAGTGATAGAGCTCATATAGTTTTCCCATATCACAAAGAGTTAGATGCTTTAGCAGAAGAAGCTAGAGGAGCTAATAAGATAGGTACAACTAAAAAAGGTATAGGTCCATGTTACATGGATAAAACTGAAAGATCAGGAATAAGAATATGTGACTTAATGAATAAAGAAGTATTTGCTAAAAAGTTAAAATTACAAGTAGATGCTAAAAATAAATTGGTTCAAGGTGTATATGGTAAAGAAGCTATGTTTGACTTTGAAACTATATACAATGAATACTTAGTATATGCTGAAAAGATAAGAAATCATGTTGCTGATACTTCAGTAATAGTTTACGATGCTATAAAAGCTGGTAAAAAAGTATTATTTGAAGGTGCACAAGGAACATTACTTGACCTAGACTTAGGAACATATCCATTTGTTACGTCATCTCATCCAATATCAGGAGGATTTGCTATAGGAGCAGGTGTAGGTCCTAACATGATAAAAGATGTTGTTGGTATAGTAAAAGCTTATACAACTAGAGTTGGAGAAGGTCCATTTGTAACTGAGTTAGATAACGAAGTTGGAGAAGAAATAAGAGTTAAAGGTCGTGAATTCGGAACAGTAACAGGAAGAGCTAGAAGATGTGGATGGTTTGATGCTGTTATAGTTAGATATGCAGCAAGAGTAAACGGATTAACTAGTATATCATTAATGTTATTAGACGTTTTAACTGGATTTGATAAGATACAAGTATGTACAGCATACAAAATGGGAGATAAAATAATAAAAGATTTCCCTGCATCTTTAGAAGATTTAGCTAAGTGTGAACCTGTATATGAAGAATTAGAAGGATGGACAGAAGATATAACTTCTGTAGAAAGATTCGAAGATCTTCCTGAAAATGCTAAGAAATATGTAGCTAAGATAGAAGAATTAATAGGAGTAAGTGTTGATATGGTTTCTGTTGGACCAAATAGAGCACAAACTATAGTTAGAAGAAATGTATTCTAAATTTTAAATAACTAAATAATAAAAATAGTTGAGGGTATTAAAATATATTTTTATACCCTCTTATTTTATATAATAAACAAATTATTTTATAGAATTTAGATAGTTTTGAATAAGAAGTAGATAAATTTTATTTATTTTTAGATCTAAAAGAAGAAACTTTATAAAATAAACTAAGTTTATATAGTTATATTAATATAGGTCGGAAAGTAAGTAATATAGCTAATTCTAGGTGAATAGAAAATATAATATTATAGTGAAAATTAACATATTATTTAATTTATTGAAAAAAATATAAAAAATTATAATAAAAATGTTGACTTAAAATAAAAAAACTAATATAATAATCTTTGTGAGCGAGAGAAACGAAGAAATTCGATAAAATCTGACACATAAGATGATCCATTAGCTCAGTCGGTAGAGCACCTGACTTTTAATCAGGGTGTCCCGCGTTCGAGTCGCGGATGGATCACCATTATGGCCCATTGGTCAAGCGGTCAAGACACCGCCCTTTCACGGCGGTAACAGGGGTTCGATTCCCCTATGGGTCACCAATATCCCGGGACTATAGCTCAGCTGGGAGAGCACCTGCCTTACAAGCAGGGGGTCACAGGTTCGAGCCCTGTTAGTCCCACCATTTACATAAATGCGGCCTGGTAGTTCAGCTGGTTAGAATGCCAGCCTGTCACGCTGGAGGTCGAGGGTTCGAGTCCCTTCCAGGTCGCCAACTTAATACACTATGCTGGTGTGGCTCAACGGTAGAGCAGCTGACTTGTAATCAGCAGGTTGTAGGTTCGATTCCTATCACCAGCTCCAATAAAACTCTTAGGTTACTCTAAGAGTTTTTTATTTTATAAAATAGTATATAATAATATAAATCAAAAAATAGAAGAAAAATATTAAGATTATTTTTCTTCTATTACTTTTTACTTTCCCATCTTAAATCTTTTCCTAAAAATTTAACCATTTTAAATCTATCAAATATTCTTGAGAATATTCTTTGTGCATAATTAGAACCTAATTGCATAGGAGATAGATTTGTTGATATGATTGTTTTCTTTCCAGATAGTAGTCTAGTGTTTAATATATTAAATAACTCACTATTTGTAAATGAATTTGTAAGCTCAGTTCCTAAATCATCAATTATTAATAAATCACAGTCAAATAAATTTTCATAATTTGATTTAGAAAGATGGTTATCTGCATTTTTAAACTTGTACTCTTC
>JAFOOW010000122.1 GCA_017425305.1 Peptostreptococcaceae bacterium
ATTTTATCTTCATCAGTTTCATAAATAGCTTTAATTCCACTTAGTCTAGCCCTTTCTAAACCATAGGCATCTTCTTTATTTGAAATAACAAGCTTTACTGTACCGTTTATTCCCCCTGATTTCGTTTCATCTATAATAGCTTGTAAGTTTGTACCTCCACCAGATATTAAAACACCAATGTTTAACATAAATTTACTCCTTCATGAGTGTCAACAACTTCACCTATTATATAAGCTCTGTCTTTCATTAATTGAGTATATTTTGCATCTACATGTATTTCTTCTTCTCTATTATTTATAAAATTAACTACTTCTTCAGCTTTATCTTTTTCAACTACCATAACTAATCCGATTCCCATGTTAAAACTCTTATGTAGTTCCCTTTCATCTATAGCATTAAAGCTTTCTATTAATTTAAATATTGCTGGCTTTTCCCAAGAATTTTTATTTATATCTATTCCTAAACCTTTAGGTATAACTCTTGGTATATTTTCTATAACTCCACCTCCAGTTATATGAGCTATAGATTTTATATCATATCGTTTTAATAAATCTAATACTAACTTAACGTATATTTTTGTTGGAGTTAATAAAGCTTCTCCTAAAGTCATTCCTAATTCTTCCATATGTTGATCTAGCTTGTACTTATATGTATCTAAGAATATTTTTCTTATAAAAGAGTATCCGTTACTATGTACCCCACTTGATGATATCCCTATTAAAACATCCCCTGCTTTAACATTTTGACCTGAAACTATCTTCGCCTTATCTGCTATACCAACAGAAAATCCTGCTAAATCATAATCATCTTCAGCATACATTCCTGGCATCTCAGCAGTTTCTCCACCTATTAACGCACATCCTGCCATTTTACATCCATCTACTATACCACCAACTATTTGATCTATATTTTCTGCAACTAATTTTCCAGTAGCTATATAATCTAAAAAGAATAATGGTTTAGCACCTTGGCATATTAAGTCATTGACACACATTGCAACTAAATCTATACCTACTGTATCATGTTTATCCATCATTTGAGCTAATCTTAATTTAGTACCAACTCCATCAGTAGAAGAAAGTAAAACTGGTTCTTCCATGCCTACAAATTCCTTTAGGCTATATAGTCCACTAAAGTTTCCTAAATCACCTATTACATTATTATCATAAGTAGATTTTATTTTCCCTTTTATAAGATCTACTGCTCTGTTTCCCTCGTCTATATCTACACCTGATTGTTTGTATGTTAACATGAAAGTAGTTCCTCCCTATCTAATTTCTTAACTGGATAATCTCCATCAAAGCAAGCTTTACAAAAAGTATCTTTATTTTCTGTCGCTTCTACCATTAAATCTATATCTAAGAATTTTAAAGAATCACACCCTATATATTCTCTAATATACTCTAAATCATTACCTGAAGCTATTAGGTTTGAGCGGTGTGGTGTATCTATACCATAGTAGCAAGAGTACTGTACTGGAGGAGATGTTATTCTTAAGTGAATTTCACTAGCTCCTGCATCTCTAAGTGATTTCACTATTAGTTTAGAAGTTGTTCCTCTAACTACAGAATCATCAACTAAAACTATAGATTTACCTTTTACTACATTTGATAATGGATTTAATTTTATCTTAACCCCTATTTCTCTTTCTTCTTGAGTAGGTTTTATAAATGTTCTACCTACATATCTATTTTTAATTAAACCTTCACTTAAAGGAAGTTTACTTTCGTTAGAATAACCTACTGCTCCTGCCCATCCTGAATCAGGAACTGGTACTACTATATCAGCTTTTATATCCTCATCTTTAGCTAATACTTCTCCACATTTAACTCTAAAGTCATATGCATTTACATTATCTATAGTTGCATCATTTCTTGCAAAGTATATGTGTTCAAATATACA
>JAFOOW010000123.1 GCA_017425305.1 Peptostreptococcaceae bacterium
TCATAAGCATCTAGGATATATATATACTTACCTATACTAAAACCTACTGACCTTAGGTCATCTTCATATTCATCTTTCTTATAGGCAAATATCTCTCCCATTAAGTTTCCAAAGGTATTAGATACCTCATCTATATTAGTTATATTCTGTTCTTCAAATAAATGTAACTTTTCTAATTGTTCTTTTATATATTTAGTTTTTTCAGGATATTTTTCATAAGCCTTTTTCAATTTTCCTTTATATACACTGTAAGCTAATATATCCTTTATTCCTTTCTCATCTTTATAGTTATCTTCTAGTTTATAATATGTAAGTAATACATTCATACTAGCAGCATATTCTGTTATCTCATTTATAATTTTAGTTTTCTTTTTAATAGGATTTGCTATGCAAACTTCTTTAGTTATAGTTGGCTTAGGTCTATATACAGAAGTTAGTAATAATATTAAAAATGTTATATCATAATTTAAAGATAGTCTTGATATTTCTCCATGATTTAACTTTAAGTATTTGCATAAGCCACAATAGTAACCTTTGTATGTATCAAATTCTCTAAATGTAAGGTCCATTTTATTTATTCTTACATATCCAAACATAAATATTCCTCTCTTGTTTCATATTTACAATATATTATATTAGTTTATATATATGATTGCCATAATTATGTAAATATAATAGTAAAATTTTAAATATATAAAAAGAGAGGCTAATTTAACCTCTCCTTATAACTATTTAAGTTATTAATCAACTAAGTTTTCTTTTAGTTTAACTAAGAAATCTTGCACATTAGTAACTATAGTAGTTACCTCTAAGCTACCTCTATCTCTTAATTTGTTAACTGCAAACTCTGATACATCTACTGAGTAAAAATGTACTGGTCTTACATTTCCATCTATAACTCTATACGATGGAGTCATATTTCCAGTTGCAATTGAGTGCAGTTGAGTTGCTAAGCATATTACAGTAGTAGCCTTGCTTACATATTTTCTCATTTCATCCTGTGCTTTATATACATCTCCTATAACTATTGGTAATGGACCATCATCTCTTAATGAACCCCCTAAAACTATAGGTATATTATTTTTTACACATGCATGTATTATTCCATCATTTATATTTTCTTGTTCTATAAGATTTTCTATTGAACCAGCTCTTCTAGCTTTATTTAATAAATCTAGATGATGATAGTGACCATCTTTTCTAGATTCTTGAGTATATATATCTTGACCTAATGCAGTATGGAACATTCCAGCCTCTAAGTCGTGTGTAGCTACTGCATTTCCTCCAAAGAAGGCATCTACATATCCACTATTAACAAGCTCAGCCATAGCATCTCTTGCTCCTTTAGCAAAAACTGCAGCTGGCCCTAAAACCCAAACTATATATCCATTTTCTTTTTCATATTTTAATAAATCATATAAGTTTTCATAATCTTTCGTATATGAAGTTTCTCTAGACCTACCAGACCTAAATGCAAATACATCTTGTTCAGAAGTTCCTGATTTATAAAATCCATCTGGATATAGATATATTCCTTCTGATGCATCTTCAGTTCTTCCTACAACTACTTTATCTCCTACTTTTAATTTTCTAAACTCTACTACTTCTGGCTCATCATTTTCATTAATTCTTACAACACAATCCATTCTACTTTCTTTTGCTAATACCCATTTATCATTCACCTTAAAGTATTCTGGATATATAGAGTTTGCATGGTAATTATCTGGAGCAACTCCATCTTTAATAACTAATTCTACCCTTGCATTTGGAGCCTTAATAAACCTATCTTCATTAAAGTTTGGCTCTGTATATTCTCTTAACTTAAATCCCATTTTATTTCCCCCTTATATGAACTTATCACTATATATTACATTATATAATTAACAAATGTTTATTATAACTTTTAAAATACATCCTATATTTAATATCCTAGTCTATAAGTTCTATAAGCTCTATATTTTCTTCATTTATGTTATTATCAAATAGATGAAGTTTAATCATAGTAATTGGCAATTTAAATCTTCTAGGTCCTACTGAACCTGGATTTATATAAAGTATATTATCAATTTCTTTAACTTCTCTTTTATGAGAATGTCCATATATAATTAAATCTACATTTAAATTCTCTTTTTCTAAGTTAAGTTTCTTAATGTCATGTGTTATATATATTTTTAATCCTAATATCTCTAATATTTCACTTTCTGGTATACAACTTAAATCAGTAGCTCTATCACAATTACCTTTTACATATATCACCTTACTTATTTGCTCTAATCTGTGTATAACATCAATTTTGCCTATATCACCTGCATGAATTATTAAATCACAGTTTTCTAAATGAGATATTACAGATTCTCTAAGTAATCCATGTGTATCTGATATTATCCCTATTATCATATTTTCCTCCATATTTAAAAAGACTGTAATAAAATACAGTCTATCTTCTTCATAATATTATTTTATACTAAATCAAGATATTCTTCATATCCTTCTTCTTTCATATTTTCCTTAGGTATAAACTTTAATGACGCTGAATTAATACAATATCTATTTCCACCTAACTCTTCTGGTCCATCATCAAATACATGACCTAAATGAGAATTAGATTTTGTTGATCTTACCTCTATTCTATACATACCATGAGAAAAGTCACTTTTTTCTCTTACAACACTTTGTTTTATAGGTTTTGAGAAACTTGGCCATCCACACCCTGAATCAAACTTATCTTTAGATGAAAATAAAACTTCTCCACTAACTACATCTACATATATACCTTCTGAATCATTGTTCCAATATTCATTGTTAAAAGCAGGCTCAGTTTTATCATTTTGAGTTACCTCAAATTGTATAGGTGTTAATTTATTTCTTAAATAATCTCTATTTTCATTATTTTTATCCCAATTATTTTTTATAAAATCATATCTTCCAGAGCCTTTAAAATACATTTCATAGTGCATTGGATTTTTCTTATAATAATCTTGATGATATTCTTCAGCTTCATAAAATACTTCTGCTGGTAGAATCTCTGTAGCTATTGGCTTTGAAAAAATTCCACTTTCATTTAATTGTTTTTTAGACTCTATTGCAATATTTTTTTGTTCATCGTTATGATAATATATTACAGTTTTATATTTATGTCCTCTATCATGAAATTGACCACCTATATCTGTTGGATCTATCTGTTTCCAATATATATCTAATAATTCTTTATAACTTACTAGGTTTTCATCATAAGTTATTTGTATAGCTTCAATATGTCCTGTGGTATCAGTACACACTTGCTCATAAGTTGGATTTTCAATATGACCTCCTGTATACCCTGCTACTATCTTTTTTATACCTTCAAATTTTTTAAACGGTTTTACCATACACCAAAAACATCCACCTGCAAAAGTTGCTAATTGCATAGTTATATTTCACTCCCTTTCAATATATAACTTATTTATTCCCTTTAAATATACTTTGTAATCTAAATATATATTTATACTACAAAGATATTTGGGTTATATTGCCATCCCTATCTTCTATGGTTACTATATCTAATTCTTTAAATGTTTTTGTTAACCATTTAATTTCTTTCATAGTTAAATTTATTTGTTGTCCAGACAAATTTCCTATAAAATACTGTTCTCTATCTTCTTCATACTTACTATCTGAAAGCCAATTTCTAATAAATGAGAATGTCATTATATTAGGTATATTTCTAACATTAACCCTTTTATTATTAACTTTTCTATTAACTATTTTCATATTTGTATCCCTCCAGTAATTTTTATTTATACTAGAGTATATTTTAAAAACTAAATATATAGAATTAAAAAAGAGTGCAATGTAAATTACACTCTAGTATATTTATATTTTATATAATATATTTTATATCAGTTAAATCAAATATCTCCGTCAATTCCTTTTTAAAAAACTCTCTTATCTCAGCTAAATCTTCTTTAGTATATACATATTTACCGTAACCAAATTGTCCAAATTTAAATTTTCTATCTTCATCCTTCATAGGTAATGTTGTATCTGGGAAAATTTCAAGTATTCTATTTTTTGCTTTAGTTGTATATCTATGAGATATTACTTCAAACATAATTTCTTGATTAAAATCTTTAGGTAGTTTTTCTTTAAGGCTTATTAATAACTTATGATAATCTTCTTTCCAATTTTCATACATGAAAACAGGAGCTATTAAAAATCCTATTTTATAACCTGCTTTTGCAACCTTTATAGCAGCTTCAATTCGTTTATTAGCACTGGCTGTATGATGTTCATATTGGTCTATTACTCTTTATGCATTTAAACTAAATCTTATTTCTGTATGTCCATTATGTTTAGCATCTAACAACGTATCTACATCATTAAATTTTGTAACGAATCTAAATCTAGCAAA
>JAFOOW010000124.1 GCA_017425305.1 Peptostreptococcaceae bacterium
ACTGGGAATAATGATGTTTATGTATACGCTGAAAATATTAAGAAAATGTATAAATGGAACCATGTAAAAGTAAATATAAATGATCAACTAATTAATGAACTAGAACAAGTATTATTAAAAGAAAATATAAAGGTAAAAAATTGAAATATTTAACAGAATAATATATATAAAGGTAGCGAAATTATGTTATAATAACAAAAAATGGATAATTTCGCTTCTATTTTAATTTTTTTTATTTAACTGGGATGAAAAAACAGCATAGGGACGTAAAAAGTCCCTATATTATGGGTATAAAATATATAAATATATAGAGGAGGTAAGGTGGATGAAAACTATAGGTATACTAACTAGTGGAGGAGATGCACCAGGGATGAATGCAGCTATAAGAGCTGTAGTGAGATCTGCAATATACTATGGATGCAAAGTATATGGAATAAATAGGGGATATAAAGGTTTAATCGAAGAGGATATTGTTGAAATGAATTTATCTTCAGTTGGAGATATTATACATAGAGGAGGAACTATTCTTAAATCATCTAGATGTGAAGAATTTAAAACAGAAGAAGGAAGATCTAAGGGAGTTAAAGTTCTTAAAAAATATGGAATAGAAAGTCTTGTTGTTATAGGTGGAGATGGTTCTTTCAATGGAGCTCAAAAGCTTAGTGACTTAGGATTCCCAGCAATAGGTATACCAGGTACTATAGATAATGATTTAGCATACACAGATTATACTATAGGATTTGATACAGCTATGAATACAATAATAGATGCTATAGGTAATATAAGAGACACTTCTTCTTCTCATGAAAGGGTTAACATAATTGAAGTTATGGGAAGACACTGTGGGGATTTAGCATTATATGCAGGTCTTGCAGGTGGAGCTGAAACAGTTATAGTACCAGAAATTGATTTTAAAGTAGAAGATGTATGTAAGAGATTAAAAACTACTCAAAAAAGAGGGAAGAGACATAGCATAATAGTTTTAGCTGAAGGAGTAGGAAATGCTCAGGAATTAGGGGAAAAAATAATTGAAAGAACTGGAGCAGACTTAAGAATAACTGTATTAGGACATGTCCAAAGAGGTGGAAGTCCAAGTGCGTTTGATAGAATACTTGCAAGTAGAATGGGAGTACATGCAGTAGAATTATTATTAGAAGGAAAGTCAGCTAAAGTAGTTGGAATAAAGAATAATAAAATAATAGATATGGATATATACGAAGCTTTAGCAATGGAAAGTACTTTTGATGAAGAAACATATGAAATGGTAAAAATACTATCTATATAAATCTTAGGAGGTTATGACATGTTAAAAGGTATCAAAAAGACAAAAATAGTTTGTACACTAGGACCTGCTTCACAAAGTGAAGAAGTGTTAACTCAATTAGTAGAAAACGGACTAAATGTATGTAGATTTAACTTCTCTCATGGTTCTCATGAGGAACACAAAGAAAGATTTGATATGGCTAAGAAGGTTAGAGAAAAATTAAATAAGCCAGTAGCTATATTATTAGATACAAAAGGACCAGAAATAAGAACAGGTAACTTTGATGCACCAGAAGTTATGCTAGAAGAAGGCAATAAGTTCACTATAACTATGGAAGATGTTATGGGTACAAAAGATATTTGTACAGTAAGTTACAAAGGTCTTGCTAATGATGTAAAACCAGGGGACACTATATTAATAGATGATGGATTAGTAGGATTAAGAGTTGAAGAAGTAAATGGTCAAGAAATAAACTGTGTAGTTGAAAACTCAGGTATAGTTAAAAATCATAAAGGAGTTAATGTTCCAGGAGTAAAAATAAACTTACCAGCATTAACTCAAAAAGACATAAGTGATATAGAATTTGGTATATCTCAAGGTATAGATTACATAGCAGCGTCTTTCGTAAGAAAAGCATCTGACGTTTTAGCTATAAGAGAAGTTTTAGAAAGAAATAATGCTACAGATATACAAATAATATCTAAGATAGAAAACCAAGAAGGTGTAGATAATATAGATGAAATCTTAAAGGTTTCTGATGGTATAATGGTTGCTAGAGGGGACCTAGGAGTTGAAATACCAACTGAAGAAATACCAATAGTTCAAAAAATGATGATAAAGAAATGTAATGAGCTAGGTAAACCAGTAATAACAGCTACTCAAATGTTAGATTCGATGATGAGAAATCCTAGACCTACAAGAGCAGAGGTTACAGACGTTGCAAATGCAATATATGATGGAACAGATGCAATAATGTTATCTGGAGAAACTGCGGCTGGAAAATATCCAGTAGAAGCTGTTAAAACTATGGCTACAATAGCTAAGAGAACTGAAGAAACATTAAACTATAATGAATTATTAAAGGGTAGAAAGATTATTGGAATAAATGTTACAGATGCTATAAGTCATGCTACTTGTACTACAGCTATAGACTTAAATGCTTCTGCAATATTAACTTCAACTTCTTCAGGACATACTTCAAGAATGGTTTCTAAATTTAGACCACAATGTCCAATAATAGCTGTAACTGATGATGAAAAAGTTATGAGAAGATTAGCTTTAACTTGGGGTGTATATCCAGCTAAGTCAACTATAGCTAAAAATACAGATGAAGTTATAGAAAATGCTATAGTTGCAGCTAAAGAAGCTGAATTTATATCAAATGGAGAATTAGTTGTTATAACTGCAGGAATACCAGTTGGAGTAAGTGGTACTACTAACTTAATAAAAGTTCATGTTATAAGTGAAGAATTAACTACAGGTATAGGTGTAGGAAATAAAACTGTTGAAGGTAGAGTTAGAATAATAAATAATCCATCTGAAGTTACAGACTTCCAAGAAGGAGATATAATAGTATCTAATATGACTGATGCAGATATGAATTGCTACATAGAAAAGTGCGGTGCTATAGTAACTGAAGATGGTGGTATGACATCTCATGCAGCTATAGTTGGTATAAACTTAGATAAGCCAGTAGTTGTTTCGGCTAGAAATATAACTGAATTAGTTAAAGATGGAGAATTAGTAACGGTAGATGCTTCTAGAGGTGTTATATATAGAGGATCAACTAGAGTATTATAATAAAAAATAAAATTTAAATATTTTAAATGAAATAGAAAATAAAGCTAGCTTAAAATAAAAGTACATTTAGTATTAATATTTGAGCTAGCTTTTTATATTAAACTTGTATTTATATTAGTAATTATTAAATAAAGGGCTTTATAAAGCTTAGCTTTTTTGGTAAAATAAATGTTTGTAGTTTAATATAATGCACGGAGGAGAAACCATGTTATTAAAAGACAGAGAGTACGTAGTAGACATTGTTGATATAGGACAAGGTGGAGTTGGAATAGGAAAACATGATGGATTTACAGTTTTTGTAGATGGCGGAATAATAAATGATAAAGTAAAAGTTAAAATAAATAAAGCTAAGAAAAACTATGCAGTTGGAGATATAGTTGAAGTAATAGAAAAATCTCCTTTCAGAGTAAAAAGAGAATGTGGTGAACATTTAGCTAACTGTGGAGGATGTCAAATACAAGAACTTGACTATAAAAAGCAATTAGAATTAAAAACTAATGAAGTTAAGCAAACTATAAGTAGAATCGGAAAACTAGATAATGTAGAAATACATGATACTTTAGGAATGGAAACTCCGTTTAGATATAGAAATAAAGCTCAATTCCCTATACAAAAAGTTAATGGAGAAACAGTAATAGGTTTTTATAAAAAGAAAAGTCATGATGTAATACCAACAGATACATGTATAATACAACATGATGTAAATGATAAAATAATAAAGATAATAAAAACTTATATAAAAGCTTACAATGTAAGTATATATGATGAAAGAACTCACACTGGTGTTTTAAGACACTTAGTTACAAAAGTTGGATTTACAACTAAAGAAGTTATGGTAGTTTTAGTTGCGAACGGGAAAAAATTACCTTATCTTAATGAATTAGCATCAGTTTTAAAGGAAAATGTTCCAGGATTTAAAACTTTAGTTGTTAATACTAACAGAGAAAAAACTAATGTAATATTAGGTAAAGAGAATAATGTTATATATGGTAATGGTAAAATAAATGATTATATAGGAGATTTAGTATTTGAAATATCTCCTCTATCATTCTTCCAAGTAAATCCACTTCAAACTGAAGTTCTTTACAATAAAGCATTAGAATATGCAGAACTTGAAGAAAATGATACTGTTTTTGATATATACTGTGGAATCGGAACAATATCTTTATTTTTAGCACAAAAGGCTAAAAAAGTTTATGCAGTTGAAATAGTAGAAGATGCAATAAAAGATGCTAATATAAATGCTAAAATAAATAACTTAGACAATACAGAATTCTATGTAGGTAAAGCAGAAGAAGTTGTACCTAAGTTATACAAAGAAGGAAAAAGAGCAAATGTTGTAGTGGTAGACCCTCCAAGAAAGGGATGTGATGAAGCTGTTTTAGATACAATAGTTTCTATGAAACCAGATAGAGTTGTATACGTTTCATGCAATCCATCAACATTAGCTAGAGACTTAGCATACTTAGATGAAAGAGGATATGGATGTAAAGAAATACAACCAGTTGATATGTTCCCTCATACTATGCATGTTGAATGCGTTGCTAAGTTATATAAAAAATAAGAAAAATTAAGCATAAATAAAACAGCATAAAAATAAAATATATGGTTAAATTAATATTAAATAAATACACATAACACCTCAGAGGCTAAAATGACAGTTTAATTGTGTATTTATTTCAAATAGATTTAAGTCCTTCGATTACTCAAATAATTGAAGGGCTTTTATTTTTTGTTTTTGATACAGTATCTAAAGTAAATTAAAGCAAATATATGTTATACTAAGATGAAATGATAAATAATTAATTATAGATAAAAATGGTAATAATATAACTTATATGAATTC
>JAFOOW010000125.1 GCA_017425305.1 Peptostreptococcaceae bacterium
TATCATGTCTAATATGAATAGCTTTTTATATGGTTTATAATATTGAATAAATTTCTTTAGCATATATTTTCTCCTTTTTCTTAATCTAAAATTTACATACCCATTATTTCATTTTCTAATTAAAAAATCTATAGTTTTTTCCATATTATTACGTGATTTTGTATTTTTCTAGACTTTTTCGTGTTTTGGTATGGTAAATTAATTAGTTATTCTAACTTAAAATATATGCTCTATATGATAGGTTTATGAAATAAAAAATCACCCACACTCATATTACTGAGAATAGGTGATTTACTTAATTACAGCTTTTTGCCTTTAACTTCCCTTTACATATCTCAAGGGTATCATCCGCATATCTAAGTAACTCTTTTTCATGAGTACTAAACAATATTGTTACTCCCTCACTACACATTTTTCTGAAGAACTCCATTATAATAACAGTATTTTCTTCATCTAAGTTACTTGTTGGCTCGTCTGCAATTACAAAAGCTGGTGATTGAGCAAAGGTTCTTGCTATACAAACCCTTTTTTGCTCTCCTCCAGAAAGGCTTGAAGGAAATTCATTTTCCATTCCTTCAAGTCCAAATTGTTTTAATATTATTTTTCCTTTTTCAAAAACATCTTTATTGTCAGATGAAAATGCTCTAGGTAAGCATATATTTTCAATTATAGTTAAATTAGGTATAAGATTAGAACCTTGCATTATATATCCAATCTCATTATTTCTAATTTCTGATAATTCATTTTGACTCAAAATCGATATGTTTCTATTGTCCAAAATAATATTTCCACTTGTTGGCTTTACAAGTCCAGTTAATAGGTGGAATAATGTACTTTTACCACTTCCTGATGGACCTGTTATCCCTGTAATTGTTCCTTTTTCTAAAGAAAAAGAAATGTTATCTACTGCATTGAATTTTACTTTATTATTTCTCTCATATTCACGATAAAGGTTCTCTACTTTTAATAACATTATATTTCCTCCTTTATCATATTTATTAAATCTGTTTTGCTTAAAGAAATTACTGTATATAAAGCTGATATTAAGGCTACTATCACTCCTATTAATATACAAGTAATTCCAACTGTTAGGATATAGGTTGGGTCATACTCAAAGTATCTCATACCTAGATTTTGGAATATTAGATTTT
Source organism: Peptostreptococcaceae bacterium (assembly GCA_017425305.1). Classification (GTDB taxonomy): domain Bacteria; phylum Bacillota; class Clostridia; order Peptostreptococcales; family Peptostreptococcaceae; genus Paraclostridium. The sequence continues at coordinate 1,152 of JAFOOW010000125.1, forward strand.
TGAATAAATATAGTATAGCTGTACTTATTCCAACTCCTATTATCCCACCTAATATACCTATAGTCCCTGCTTCAAGTATTATAATATTTATAATATGAGATTTTTTTGCTCCTAAAGAAGCTAATACACCAAATTCATATTTTCTTTCATTTATTGTTATTGTAAAGATACATATTAAAGCAATCATAGAAACTAATATTAATAATACTAGCATTATATTGCTATACACTTGTAAATCAGCCATTTTATCAGATATATTTTGGAACATTCCGTTCATAGTATATGCCTTTATTGGCGAATTTTCTAAAGAGTAATTAATAGTTCTTGCAATCTTTTTTATATCTGCTCCATCATTTGTACGAATCATTAAAGAAGAAATAACTGTATTAGAGTCTTTTATGTCTACTAATTGACTTAATACCTTGTCTTGTAGTAATTCCTTTGCTGCATCAAAGTTTAAGAACACACTTTCATCATAAGAGGTATCTGTATCATTTAACTTGCCAGCTATAGTAAACTCTTTGTTAAAGAAAGTAAGTTTATCTCCTATTTCACCTTCTATTGAGTGTCCAACTAAAACATCATTATCACCTAAATTACCTATATTCATATCTTCTAACCATGACTTAACTATAAAGTCACTATCAGGATCATAAGCAATCATTTGTACTTCAGATGAACAACATTCTGAAGCTAGTGAAGTAATATATAGATGTGGAGATACTTGTTTTATACCTTCTATTTTCTTTATATCTTCTACGTAAGCTTTATCAAAATAGAAGCTACAAGCTTCTCCTAAGAATAAAGCTTCTTTCATATCATCTTCATACTCTGACGGAACAACTATAATATCTGCTCCAATTCTATCAATTGTATTATCAATACTTTTTTCCATACTTTTTAGTAATATAGTACTAGTAAAAGTCATTCCTACTATTATCATAGTGAAAATAACCATTATACTAGTTCTTATTTTGTATCTTTGCAAGTTACGCATTGAAATTTTAGGTATATTTAGCTTCTTCATCTCTATTTACCTCGTTTTTATCTTCTTCTAGTGCTTCTTAATTCTTTTGATAGAACGAATAATTGTAATAATATATTAACTATACCTATTACATAAAATACTGGATAAGTAGTTGTACGACAGTGCATAGTAGGTTTCATACATCCACCTATTATTACAAGTGGAATTAATATAGCCATAGCTGATAATGCTATACTCATTATTGTTTCATTTACTATACGCTTGTTTCTTGTAAATAGCACTAGTATTCCTAGTAATACAGCTAGAGCACCTATTGCAAATTCAGCTCTACAGCTCCAAAAACATTTCATTATTTTTTCTTCAGTTGAACATACCCCAAAGATATACCAAGGTCCTATCATTAGTAGTAACCCCATTAATATATTTCCAATAGAACTAATCTTTTTTGTCATTTTTGCCACCCTCATTTTCACCCTATTTTTATGTCTTATTTTTGATTTATTTAATTATTACTTATTTTTGTAATAATGGTATCCATAATTTCTTTAAAGTTTCTTCAGTATCTACACTGCTATCTATTAAACCAAATGTTTTGTAATCATTTAATATATTTTCTAATGTAGCTTTTGTAGCTTCATCAGTTATTTTGAAGTTGTAAGTATTAGCTATTTCTACTAAGAAATCTTTTTCTCCAGAAGCCCAGTTGTTATCTAACATAACATCTATGAATTCTTCTTTATTTTCTTCTATCCAGTTACTAGCATTTTGATGTGCTAATGTTAATTTATAACTCGTTATTGGGTTTTCTTCTAAGAACTTAGAGTTAATTGCATGTACACAACAAGTTTCTTGTGAGAAGTCTTCATCAAATGTTAAAGAACGAACTACTTTTAAAGTTCCATCATCTAAGAATTTCTTAGCGAATTGGTCACTTAATGTAGCAGCTTGAACTTCACCGTTTTGTAAAGCTAATATAACTGCACTGTTATCAACAACTTTCCATTTAACATCGTTAGGGTTTACTCCATCTTTGTTGAAGAATCTCATTGATATATTTTGGTCAGAAGCACCTATACCATCTGCAACTGCTACTGTTTGTCCAACTAAGTCAGAAGTTTTTGCTATGCTAGAATCAGCTAAAGCA
>JAFOOW010000126.1 GCA_017425305.1 Peptostreptococcaceae bacterium
ATATAGAACTATTTAATAACTATATTTATATAGTAGAGTTAAATACAAATGAATTCCTAGGAAGTAATATTTATAAGTATGACGGCAATGGTAATTTGAAAGATAGTAGAGCTATAAAAGAATCAATAGTACTAGGACTAGAGATTACCAAAGATAATATGACTATATTTACTAATAATAGTATTGGAAATATTGATGATAACTTGGATATAAAGAATAATAAAAAAGTAGATAATATAGAATACTATAGTAATACACATGAAGGCACTATATATGTATTAGATAAAGATAATGGCATTAAACTAATATCAGATAAAACTAAGAAGATTAATTTAGAAGACATATCTCCAAAAGGAATTATAAATAATGGAGAAAATAGTATTGTATATAGTGATAATAATATTACTACAGTTAAAAATAAAGAAGTTAAAAACTACGATGATGATAATATAAAAAGAGTAGATTACATTAAAGATAATATATATCTAGTAAGTCTAGAAAACTATATAGAATTAATAAAAGTAGGATAATGTATTATTTATCAAAAATATAAATAATCAAGATATTATATATAGAAATAGACTATGCTAAAAAATGTAATATTATGTTAAAATGAAAATAGTATTATATTAAGGAGATGAGTATTTATGATAATAGAGTTAGACGCAAGAGGCTTAGCTTGTCCTAAGCCAGTAATAAATACTAAGAGAGAATTAGAAAAAATAGAACAAGGGGTAGTAGTAGTAACTGTAGATAATGAAATAGCTAAGGAAAATATATTAAAGTTAGCTAAATCTATGAGCTATGAAGCTAATGTAACTAAGTCAGAAGAAAACTTAATTTGTATAGCTGTAAAAAAAGGTGAAAATGTTGTAATAGAAGAAAAAACAACAGAAGCTTTAGCTGATACTTGTATATTTATAAACTCAGATAAAATGGGAACAGGAAATGATGAGTTAGGAGAAGTTCTTATAAAAGGATACATATATACATTAACTGAATGTAAGCCATACCCTAAATCTATAGTATTTGTAAATAGCGGAATAAAACTTACAACAGTAAATGAAGCTACAGTAGAAAACTTAACAATATTACAAGAAGCTGGTGTAGAAGTACTTTCTTGTGGTACTTGTTTAGATTACTATGGATTAAAAGATAATTTAAAAGTAGGCAATGTAACAAATATGTATACTATAGTTGAATTAATGAATAATTCATCTAAAACTATTTCAATATAATATAAGTAAAGACTGCATAAAATATATGTAGTCTTTATTTTTTACTAAAAATAAATTAATATATAAACATAAGAAAGAAATAGAAAGGAAAACATTAAATATGAATGAAATGTATATAGTAGCATTTAACTCAACACATCATGCTATAAGAACAGAAAAATTACTAAGCGAAAATAATATAAAAGTTACAACATTACCAACACCAAGAGAAATAAGCTCTAGTTGTGGTATATCAGTTAGATTTTTAAAAGATGATATGGAAAAAGTTGAAAATATAATAGAATCAAATGAAATACTATACCATGGAGTATATAAAATAGAAAGACTAGAAGGCGGAAAGAAGGAAGTAACAAAGTTAAGATAGGAGTGAATTAGATGCCAATCAAACTTAATGTAGGAGATATAGTTGAACTAAAAAAACAACATCCTTGTGGATCTAAAGATTTTGAGATAACAAGAGTTGGTATGGATATAAAGATAAAGTGTGTAAAATGTGAAAGAGTAGTTATGTTAGATAGACCTACTCTAGAAAAAAGAATAAAAAAAATAAAAAATATATAAAAAACCAAAAAACTGGATAGAGTTTTTGCTATAATTAAAAATGGGGAAAACATTTGCCAGGGGGGTGCCGTATTTATGGCTATAAAATTTGCAAAGAGAATGGATGGATTAAAAGGATCAGAGATTAGAGAACTTTTAAAACTAACAGAAAAACCAGAAATAATATCTTTTGCAGGTGGGCTACCTGCTCCAGAATTATTTCCAGTTGAAGAGATGAAGGAAATCTCAAGAATGGTTTTAGAAGAATCAGGAAGAGAAGCTCTACAATACACTACAACAGAAGGTTATATACCTTTAAGAGAACAAATATGTGAAAGAATGAATAGAAAGCTACATACTAATGTTTGTAAAGAAAACATACTTATAACAAGTGGATCGCAACAAGGGTTAGATTTTGCTGGTAAAGTATTTTTAAATGAAGGAGATGTGGTTTTAGTTGAAAGCCCATCATACCTAGGAGCTTTAAATGCATTTAAAGCATATTGTCCTCAATTTATAGAAGTTCCAACTGATAAAAATGGAATGATAATGGAAGAATTAGAACGTATATTAGAAACAACTGAAAATGTAAAAATGATATATGTAATACCTGACTTCCAAAATCCAACAGGAAAGACTTGGTCTATGGAAAGACGTACTAAGTTTATGGAACTTGTAAATAAATTTGAAATACCAGTAGTAGAAGATAATCCATATGGTGAATTAAGATTTGAAGGAGAGGCATTACCATCTCTAAAATCAATGGATGAAAAAGGACTGGTTGTATTCTTAGGTTCATTCTCAAAAATATTCTGTCCAGGATATAGAATAGGATGGGTAGCAGCTGCACCACAAATATTAAGTAAGCTTATATTTGTAAAACAAGGAGCTGATTTACAAGCATCTACTATATCACAAAGAGAAGTAAGCAAGTTTATAGACGTATATGACTTAGACGCACATGTTGAAAAAATTAAGAAAGTATATGCAAGACGTAGAGATTTAATGTTAAAGACTATGGAAGAAACTTTCCCAGAAGGATTACAATATACTTATCCAGAAGGTGGTTTATTTACATGGGTAGAACTTCCAAGTCACTTAGATGCAAGAAAGATAATGGAAAGATGTTTAGAAAATAATGTAGCATACGTTCCAGGAGGATCATTCTTCCCAAATGGAGGTAAGGAAAATACATTTAGATTAAACTACTCAAATATGCCTGAAGAAAAAATAGTAGAAGGTATAAAGAGATTATCTGTAGCACTTAAAGAAGCTATGACAGAAACAGTAGAAGCTTAATATTTACATACATATAAAGAGGATGGCATAAGCCATCCTTTTTAACTTGAGGTTAGGGTAAAATGTATTAAAGTTAAGGAGTTGAGCATTATTTATTTTAGACTAATGATATATATTTATTCATAGATGAAAATTTTAAAATATAGTATAAAATTTACTTAAATTAGTCTACAATAAAATTAAATTGACAATTCATTTTATAAGTGTTAAAATGTCAAAGTATGAGATTTAAATCTCATTTCTCTGCTCTGCATAGCAGAGCCGTTAAGTCCAAAGGGAGGTGAAATAATAATGAGAAATTATGAATTAGTTTTCGTAGTAAAGCCAAACGCTGATGAAGAAGCAAGAGAAGCTATACTTAACAAAGTTAAGGAAGTTGTTGCTACTGAAGGTGAAGTTGTAAAGGTTGACGTATGGGGTACTAAGAAATTAGCTTATCCAATAGCTAAGTTCACTGAAGGTCACTACGTATTAGTTAACTTCAACGCTGGTGTTGACGTTCCTAAAGAATTAGATAGAAACTTAAAGATAAACGAAAACGTAATAAGACATATGATAGTTGTTGCTTAATAACTAGTTTTATTATGTAAAAGGCGGTGTTACTATGAACCATGTTGTTTTAGTAGGTAGATTAACTAGGGATCCTGAGTTAAGATACATCGCAGGAAGTGGAACTGCTGTTGCAAATTTTGCTATCGCTGTTGATAGAGAATTCAATGGTAAAGATGGTAAAAAAGAAACAGACTTTATCGATATACAAGTATGGGGCAAATCTGCAGAGAATTGCGCTAACTTTATAGGTAAAGGAAGCTTAGTAGCTATACAAGGTTCTATAAGAATCGATAGCTATCAAACTCAAAGTGGTGAAACTAGAAGAGCTACTAGAGTTAATGCTAACAGAGTACAATTCTTAGATACTAGAAATAAATCTGAAAGTTCATATAAAACAAATCATCAAGGTTTCGAACCGACTTTTGAGCCAAGCTTTGAGCCAACAGGATTAGATCCTCAAGGATTCCAAGCAATTGATGATGATGATATACCATTCTAAAAAGGAGGGAAATTTACTATGATAAACAAGAAGAGACGTAAGAAAAAGAGAGTTTGTCAATTCTGTGCTGATAAAAACGCTAAGATAGACTACAAAAACACTCAAAGATTACAAAAGTACGTAACTGAGAGAGGTAAAATATTACCTAGAAGAATAGCTGGTACTTGTGCTAAGCACCAAAGAGAATTAACAGTTGCTATAAAGAGAGCAAGAAACTTAGCATTATTACCATACACATTAGACTAAGAAAAAGGACGAGCCTTAATAGGCTCGTTTTTTTATTATAGGTTAAAAGTTACAAAATTTATGATATAATGTTTATATATGTAAGGAGGGGGGAAACATTGAGACTAGATAAAACTTCAGAAATAACTAAAAATATAAAAATAATTGAGTGGATGAAAACTGAATTAATAATGAGTGTTGGAGATGTATTTAATCTTTTATTTAAAGGTGTAAAACCAGTAGATGAGGTACTTCAAGACACTTTAGCTAATATAGTTATGATTACATATTTGTTAGCGAAAAGACTGGGAGTTAGTTTCAAGGAGATAGATTATAAAATAAAAGAAAAAATAAAAATAGGAATAGAGGAAGACCATAGTGTAGAGAGATGGTATGGGGATTTATCTAATTTAAAAAACCATATAGATAATAGGGAGTGATTTTAAATTGAAAGATAGAGTCAAATTAACTCAAGCAGCAATAATAACTGCTTTAGCAATAGTACTTTCTCTAGCAACAGTATATGTTCCATTTTTAGGATTGCTAGTATTTGCTATACCAGTACCATATGCAATAATAGCTACTATCACAGGTGGAAAATATGCACTAATATCAGCTGTAGCTTCATTTTTCATAATGATGTTTGCAGTAGACCCAATGTATTCTTTAAGCTTAACTATAATGACTGTTTTACCAGGAATTGCAGTTGGGTATATGATAAGTAAGGAAACAACTGAAGAAGAAAAAAACTTCAAACCTATATATTTAGGTACAGTAGCATATATGGTGTCTATGATGGCTTTTGTAGGATTAAGTAAGTTGTTCTTCAAAATAGACTTAATAGGTCAATTTATAGACTTAATGAAAGTAAGTTTAGAAACGCAACTTTCTATTATGCAAAGTGCTCAATTAAATGTTAAAGATAGTATATCTCTTGTAGATATGATTAGTATTATGAAAAATATGCTTCCAGCTATACTATTCTTCTATAGTATAATATCAGCATCTATAACATATTATTTAGAAGCATTTATTTTAAGAAGAATAAAAAAATTAAATGTTAATTTACCTAAGTTTACTGAATTTTACTTACCAGGAAATGCAGTAACAGCATCATTATTATTATATTTTTTAATTATGGCATTAGATATGATGAAAGTTCCGTTACACACAGATATAATAATGCTTAATATACAATTAGTATTTAGTATAATGTTTTTAATACAAGGTGTATCAGTAGGAATACATTTTATTAGAAATTGGAGAAAAAAATCTCCTAATAAAATAATGATATTTATTGTTGCACTATTTTTAATATCAGGTTCAACAGTACTAAGCTTTGTTGGAATGCTAGATAGTGTAATAGATTTTAGAAGGGTAAGAAGCTATAAGTCCACTTAGGAGGGTTACATGTTTAACAAATCAGCCTTTAAGGTAAATATGCCAGAAATCAATGCGTATATAGTGGTTATTGGAATTCTTAGTTTAATACTAATGTATTACAATATATATATAGGAATGCTTGTATTCTTAGCTTTTATATATATAGTTTTTCATAATTGGAAAATAAGAGATATTAGAAGCAAAGAGTGGAATAAATATATTCAAGATTTGGCTTTAGACATAGATGAAGTTAACAAAAAAGCTATATTAAATCTTCCAATACCTCTATGTATATTAGAATTTGATGGTAGTATTACATGGTACAATACAAAGTTCCATGAAATGAATGAAGAAGAAGATACACTAGGTATGAATATAGAAAGTCTTGTTAAAAATATAGACTTAAGAAAAGTTCTAAATGAAAATAAGGAAATGTACACTAATATAAATTATAAAGATAGAGATTATACTATTGTTTATAATGTTATAAAAAGTGAACAAGAAGAAAAATCAAAGTATTTAATGATGCTTTATTGGCTAGATAAAACTGATTATCTAGAACTAGAAAATAAATATAATAATGAAAAGAATGTAATAGCTTTAATACAGGTAGATGCATATGAAGAAGTTTTACAAAGTGCGCCAGAGGAAAGAAGACCTTTAATAAATGTTGATATAGATAAAACATTAGCATATCTAGAATCAACTTGTAATGGGGCTTTAAAGAAAACTTCTAATGATAAATATATTTTAATTTTAAATAACCAAGAGTTACAAAGACTAGAAGCAGATAAATTTTCTATATTGGATACTATAAGAGAGATTAATCAAGAAAATAATCTTCCAGTTACTATAAGTATAGGAATTGGTATAGATGGAAAAACAATAAATGAAAATATTAAACTAGCAAATGGAGCATTAGACTTAGCGTTAGGTAGAGGTGGAGACCAAGCTGTAATAAAGACTAAGGATAAATCTGTATTCTATGGAGGTAAGTCTAAGGCCGTAGAAAAGAAAACAAAAGTAAAATCAAGACTGATAGGTCATGCATTAAGAGAAATTGTATTAGAAAGTAAAAACATATATATAATGGGTCATAAGTATCCTGATATGGATGCTATGGGTTCAGCAGTTGGAATATATGATATATGTAAAGCATGTAATAAACAGGCTAATATTGTCTTAGATAACTCAAATGATTCTATAGATGAATTTGTAAAGAGATTAAAAGATAATGAATATTACTCAGATATATTTATATCAAAAGATGATGCAATTAAAAATTGTACAAAAGATACTTTAGTAATTGTAGTAGATACCCATAGACCAAGCTTTACTGAATGTCCAGAATTAACTATGATTTCTGACAAGGTAGTAGTAATAGACCATCATAGAAGAGGTGTTGAATTTATAAATGACACAGTTCTTCTATTCCATGAAACTTATGTATCATCTACATGTGAGATGGTTACTGAGTTAGTACAATATATGGAAGATGATGTTAAGATAAATAAATTAACAGCAGAAGGTTTAATGGCAGGTATATGTTTAGATACTAAAAACTTTGCATTTAAAACAGGTGTGAGAACCTTTGAAGCAGCATCTTATTTAAAGAAAAAAGGTGCGGATACTATAGAAGTTAAAAAGTTATTTAATTCAACTTTAATAGATTTCGTAACAAAGGCAGAGATAATACAAAGTGCTAAGGTTATTGATGAAAAGATATGTCTAGCTTACTCTAAAGCTGAAGTAAGCAATATAAATATAATTGTAGCTCAAGCTGCAGATGAACTCCTAAATATAAAAGATGTTGAAGCATCATTTGTTTTAGGTAAAACTAAATCAGGAACAATCTTTGTAAGTGCTAGATCATTAGGATCTATAAATGTTCACGTGCTTATGGAAAAACTAGGTGGCGGTGGTCATATAGACATAGCAGGAGCTCAGATTGAAGATACTTCTTTAGAAGAAGGATATAATAAGGTATTAGATATAATAAATAAATATCTAGAGGAGGAAGCAGAGTAATGAAAGTTATATTATTAAAAGATATAAAAGGGACAGGTAAAAAAGGTGATGTTAAAGAAGTTAGTGATGGATACGCTAGAAACTTTTTATTCCCTAAAAAATTAGCTGTTCAAGCAGGAACTACAGAAGTAAAAGAATTAAATGAGAAGAAAAAATCTCAAGAAATAAAAGAACAAAAAGAATATGAAGCAGCAGTTGAGTTAGGAAAGAAAATGGAAGAAATGAACGTAACTTTATACTCTAAAGCTGGAGATGGTGGTAGATTATTCGGGTCTATAACATCTAAAGATGTTGCAGCTCAAATAAAGAAAGAGCATGGAATAGAAGTAGATAAGAGAAAAGTTATGTTAGATGAACCAATAAGAACATTAGGTTCAAGATTCGTTGAAGTAAAAATACATCAAAAGGTAGTTACAAAAATAAGAGTTGATGTAAGAGAAAAACAATAGATAATACACTAGAGGTGATGTAAATGGAGGATATAGGAAGAATTCCTCCACATAGTGTGGAGTCTGAGCAGTCGATACTAGGGTCTATACTATTAGATAAAGATGCCATAATTACTGTTACAGAGACTATTCAACCAGAGGATTTTTATAAAGAGGCTCATAAAATAATATACGAATGTATGTTAAAGCTAAATAGTAAAAATGAGCCAATAGATTTAATAACATTAACAGAAGAGTTAAAAAAGCAAGATAGTCTAGAAAATATAGGTGGAATAAGCTATATAACTAGTTTATCAACAATAGTGCCAACAACTACTAATGTTAAATACTATGCAGATATAGTTAAAGAAAAATCTGTTCTTAGAAAATTAATAAAAGTATCTAATGACATACTAAACTCAGGATATGATAATTCTGTTAAAGTAGAAGAGATACTAGAACAAGCTGAAAAGAAAATCTTTGATATATCACAAGAAAAATCTAGTGAAGATTTTAAATCTATAAATTCAGTACTTATGGATACTTATGATATGATTGAAAAGTTATATACTAACAAAGAAGAAATCACAGGTATAACTACTGGATTTGATGATTTAAATAAAAAGATAAATGGATTACAGAGAACTGACTTAATACTTGTAGCTGCACGTCCTGCTATGGGTAAAACAGCATTTTCACTTAACTTAGTTCAAAATGCTGCTTTAAAAGGAAATGCATCTGTAGCTGTTTTCAGTTTAGAGATGTCTAAGGAACAGTTAGTTCAACGTATGCTATCAGCACAATCAAACGTGGAACTAAAGAAAATAAAAACAGGTAATTTAGATGAAAATGATTGGCCAAGAATTATAGATGCAATGTCTGTATTATCAAATGCTAATATTTATATAGATGATACGCCTGGTATAAAAATGAGTGAATTAAGATCTAAGTGTAGAAAGCTAAAAATAGAAAAAGGCTTAGATTTTGTATTAATAGATTATCTTCAACTTATGGAAGGTGAAGGTAATAACGAAAATAGACAACAAGAGATATCTAAAATATCTAGATCGTTAAAAATAATAGCAAAAGAATTAAACTGTCCTGTAGTAGCACTATCTCAGCTATCACGTGCTCCAGAACAAAGATCAGACCATAGACCTATGTTATCGGATTTAAGAGAATCTGGTTCTATAGAGCAGGATGCAGATATAGTTATGTTCTTATATAGAGATGAGTATTATCATCCTGATTCAGAGCGTAAGAATATAGGTGAAATTATCATATCTAAAAATAGACATGGAGAAACAGGATCTGTAGAACTAGTATGGCTTGGTGAAATACAAAAATTTGCTAACAAAGCTAGAGAAATGTAATATAAAAATATCCACATGTTAATAATTATAAAAATTATTATTCATGTGGATATTTTTATATAATTAATAAATAAAAGATATACACATTATCCACAGGTTGATTGTTAATAAATGTTGATAATATGTATATAACTAAGTTTTAGAATAAGGAGTAAAAAATGATAAGATTAATATATTTATATCCACAGTGTGGATTTTTAGGAAATGAAACTAATATATGTAGAATAATAGATGATAAAATTAAAGAAACTATAGTTATCTATGGAATAGATAAAAAACATTCTATAGAAATATATATTACAAATACATACACAGGAGAAAATAAGTTAATATATAAAATAGATTCAATTAATGAAATAGAATTATTTATAGAAAAATTAAAATATGAAGAAAATAATATTAAAAATCAAGATGACTTATTTTCTATAGAAAAATACATACTAAAAAAGTTTAGTATGTAAAAAAGTTTGAAAATGCATCGAATGTTTGATAAAATGGAAAAGTAAAGTGTTCGAAAAAATGACTTAGAGGTGAATTAAATGAAAACTGTTGCTATAGTAGGATCTCAATGGGGAGATGAAGGTAAAGGTAAAGTTATAGATTACTTAGCTACACA
>JAFOOW010000127.1 GCA_017425305.1 Peptostreptococcaceae bacterium
AGTAACTCTATCTAAGAAATATCTATCGTGAGTTATCATTAATAAAGAACCTTTCTTAGAATTAAGATATTCTTCTAACCAATCTATAGTATCATTATCAAGGTGGTTAGTAGGCTCATCAAGAATTAGCAACTCACAAGGAGTTATAAGAGCAGAAGCTAAAGAAATTCTTTTTCTTTGCCCACCTGAAAGCTCAGAAACTTTTTGTGAAAAGTTAGTAATTCCTAGTTTAGTTAATACAGATTTTGCTTCACTCTCTAAATCCCAAAGATTAAGAGCATCTATTTTATCTTGAAGAGATATAAGACTAGCATTAAGTGTATCATCATATTTTATGCTAAGCTTGTCTAATATTTCTTGATAATCTCTAAGCAACTTCATTTCATTTGAAGTACCTTTGAAAACTTGTTCTAATACAGTTGCATTTTCATCATAATAAGGATTTTGAGGTAGATACTCGATTCTAACTCTATTAGCTTTTGTAATTGTACCACTATCAGGTTCTTCTACGCCAGCTATTATTTTTAATAAAGTAGATTTACCAGTACCATTAACTCCTATAAGACCAATCTTTTCACCTTCATTTATTCCTAAAGATATATCTTTAACTAATTGTTTCTCAGAGTAACTTTTAGTTATATTTTCTAATGTTAGTAAATTCATTTGATCACCTTTGTTTCTTAGTTTATATTATGTAGTTATTATAACAGTTTTTAATATATATAGGAATGCATAAAAAGTAAGGTATACTATAATAACTTACAGATACCTTACTTTTTCTTACTAACTTTTCGTTTAACTTTCTTTCTACCTGGTGTATAGCTTCTATCAAATACATCTTGAATTTGACCTTGAATTCCACTTTGATCTTTAAATTTTTCTTTACAAGATATACGAATTTCAGAAGCAAGAGATATTTCTTCACCTAAAGCAACTAGAAAAGAACCTAATATACCTAAATCTTCATCATCTTCAATTTCTTCAGATATAATTGAAGTAAATATAGATACTAAAAATATGTATTGATTTGCATAGGCATTGCAATTATTATAACAAATCCTTTTGCTAGACATACAACCTCCAAAATATTATATGTAGTATTGTATGAGAAATAAGTATATAATTATACTAAAAATAAATAAAGGAAATGAAAATATATAATCATTACATATAATATGTTTAAATAGTATATAGATATGTTATAAGTATTAATTTTAGGCAATAATCTAAAAGTAAAAATAATACACAAGAGGGTAGAGAGTGGTGATATAAAATGAAAAAAGTTAAATTCATATATAATCCTAACTCAGGAAATAAGAATATAATACATAAGCTAGATGATATAATAGCAAAATATCAATTGAATGGATATACTATTGTTCCACATAGAATTAGTAAAGATACAACAATAGAAGATGGATTAAAAGATATAAATGACAACTACAATCATATTCTTATAGCTGGAGGAGATGGAACTATAGATAGGTTAGTAAACTATATGAAAAAAAATGATATAGATATACCTATTGGAATATTACCAACTGGAACAGCTAATGATTTTGCAAATGTATTAAATATACCTTTAGATATAGATTTATGTATAGAAAATATAATAAATTCTGAGCCAAAATACATAGACTTAGGTGTAATCAATGATGACTATTTTGTAAATATTGCAAGTACAGGAATGTTTACAGATGTTTCTCAAAGAGTAGATAGTAATCTAAAACATTCTATAGGAAGAATATCATACATAATAAAAGGTGTAGAAGATGCTCTTCATCTAAGAAAGTTTAATGTAACTATAAGGTCAAAAGAATTAGAATATGATGGAGATATGTATTTAATACTTGTTTTAAATGGAAGAACGGCTGGAAATATTAGCTTTGCACATAACGCAATGTTAGATGATGGATATTTAGACGTTATAATATTTAAAGCTATGCCTATTCCAAAATCTATACCAGTTTTAGTAGATATTATAAAAGGTTCACCTTTAGACAAACATGATGAAATAATATACTTTAAAACTGATGAACTATATGTAGACTGCTCAGATGACATAGTTACAGATATTGATGGTGAAAGAGGGCCAGATTTTCCTTTAAATATAAAATGTATGAAAAATGGAATACAGATTCTAGGTATTAAATAAATCCACATTGATATGAATGTGGATTTTAGTTTATACTTAAAAAGAAAAACTTTTACAATAAAAGGAGAATATAAATGGAAAAACTTTATTATATAGATCAATACATAAAAGAATTTACAGCAAATATTATTGAGATAAAAGAAATAGATTCAAAGTTTCATATCAAATTAGATAAAACAGCATTTTTCCCAGGTGGTGGAGGTCAGTTTTGTGACTTAGGAACTATAGATGTACACAATGTTATAGATGTATATGAGGACAAAGGAGAAGTTTATCATATATTAGAAAAGAAACCTATAAAGTTAAAAAAAGTTAAATGTAGTATAGATTGGAATAGAAGAGAAGATGGAATGAATCAACATTTTGGACAACATGTATTATCAGGATGCTTCTTTAAGATGTTTAATGCAAATACAGTAGGTTTTCATTTAGGAAGAGAAGTAAGTACAGTAGATATAGAAGGTATATTAGATGAAGAAACAATAAGAAAAGCAGAAGCTTATGCAAATGATATAATACAAGCAAATATACCATTAGAAATACTTACACCAACAAGAAAAGAACTTAAAAAAATAGGGTTAAGAAGAGATTTACCAAAAACAGATGAACAAATAAGAGTTGTAAAAATAGGTGAATTAGACATAAATGCATGTTGCGGAGTTCATCCTAAATCTACTTTAGATCTTAGAATGATAAAAATAAAAAGATTTGAAAAATGTAGAAATGCAACTAGAATAGAATATATGGCAGGTAAAAGAGCTATAGATTACTCTTTAGAAAAAGATAGACAGATATCACAAATATGTAAATACTTAAAATGTAGTGATATAGATGCTATAAATGGTATAAAGAACTTAAGTGAAAGACTACAAGAAGTTCAAAGTATAAATAAGAAAATCGAAGAAGAAATAGCTAAATATCATGTAAAAGAAAAAATAGAAAATGCAGAGATGATAAATGGAGTATCAATAGTAACAGATGTATATACAAATGAAAATATAAAATATATAAGCAAATTAGCTGGAAAGCTTGTAGAAGGAGATAATGTAGTTTCTTTAAATGCTATAAAAGATGGTGAAAAAGTAAACTTTATATTTGCAGCATCTAAAAACTTAAAAAATCTTAATATGAATGATTTACTTAAAGACTCGATAAAACTAGTAGATGGAAGAGGGGGAGGAAGTCCTATACTAGCTCAAGGTGGAGGAAAAGATAATGGAAATGTTGAATCTGTTATAGATTATGCGCTTATTAAAATAAAGAATATATTGAAATAAAAAATTAGGAGAATAGAGTATATATAAATCTCTATTCTCCTAATTTTTTTGATTCTAATTCTTTTATTGTATCTCCAATAATTTTTATGCCTAACTCTATTTCTTCATGAGTAAGCCTAGAAAATCCTAATCTAAGAGTATTAGCTCCAGTATTATCAACATAAAAAATATCTCCGGGCATAAAAATAACATTCTTTTTAGAACATTCATTAAGTAAATATCTAGTATCTATATTTTTTAACTTTAAAAATATAT
>JAFOOW010000009.1 GCA_017425305.1 Peptostreptococcaceae bacterium
AATACTCTTGGTTTTGCTATAGTTATAGATGATTTTTTAGATTCACCTTGAGATATAAAATTTATAGTTTCTATCTTTTCTTTTATATCTACTGACTTAGTTGGGAATATAGGCTCTAGTGTTTCACAGTGAGCATTATATAATTCTTCTAATGATATTTCTTCATTTTCTATTATTATACTTTGTTCTTCTGTTGTAGACCCTAGTACTATATAGTTATATCCATCTAATAAACTTAAATCTTCACTTGCTAATTCAAGTACTATATTTCCATAGTTCGGTTTAAATAAATCTTCTACACATTCATTAAACTTAAATCCTATTCTATTACCAAATGCCATTTTACTTATAGCTTCCCCTATACCACCAAATCCAAGTGCATATGTTGATAATACCTGTTTATTGTGTATAAGTTCTGTTACTTTATCTAGGTTTTTCTTTAACATTTCAAAGTCAACTACATCATTTTCTAATCTATCTGTTGATAACATTACAACTTGTGAATTACTTTTCTTGAATTCTTGTGATACTACATATTCTGCATCCACAGTATCCACAGCAAATGATACTAATGTTGGTGGTACATCTATATCTTTAAATGTTCCTGACATACTGTCTTTTCCACCTATTGCAGGTATACCAAGTCTATTTTGAGCATAATATGCACCTAAAAGTGCTGCAAATGGTTTACCCCATTTTGTAGGGTTATCCCCAAGTTTTTCAAAATACTCTTGTAAAGTAAGTCTGATCGAATCATATTTACCCCCAATAGCCACAGCTTTACACACAGATTCAACTACTGCATATAATGCACCGTGGAATGGGCTCCATTTTCCTATTTTAGGGTTATATCCATATGTCATTATTGTTGAAGTATTAGTTTCTCCACCAAGTACTGGTATTTTTGCTACCATACCTTGAGCTTCTGTTGCTTGATACTTTCCTCCAAATGGCATAAGTACAGTATTTGAACCTATTGTATTATCAAATCTTTCTACTAATCCTTTTTTAGAACAAACATTTAAATCTGATAATACTTTTATAAATTTATCTTTTATATCTTCTTCTATAGCCAATTCACATTCTCTTTCTTTTAATTCACTTTTAAAGAATGTACTTTCTTCATTAACTTTATCTACATAAACCTTAGTACTTTGCTTAACTCCATTAGTTTCTATAAACTCTCTACTTATATTAACAATTACTTTATTATTCCAAAACATTCTCATATATCCAGTATCAGTAACTGTAGCTACATGAGTTGCTTCTAAGTTTTCTTGTCTTGCTAAATCTATAAATTTATCTTTGTTTTCTGCTTTTATAACAACCGCCATACGCTCTTGTGATTCTGATATGGCAATTTCTGTTCCATCAAGTCCATCATATTTTTTAGGAACTAAATCTAAGTTTATATCTAAGCTATCTGCAACTTCTCCTATAGCAACACATACTCCACCTGCCCCAAAGTCATTACATCTTTTTATCATTTGTGCTACTTCTTTATTTCTAAAGAATCTTTGTATCTTTCTTTCATTTGGTGCATCTCCCTTTTGAACTTCTGCACTACAAGTAAGTATTGATTCTTCACTATGTTCTTTAGATGAACCTGTAGCTCCTCCACATCCATCTCTTCCTGTTTTTCCTCCAAGAAGCACAACTATATCTCCATTTTGAGGAGTTTCTCTTACTACATTTTCTTTAGGAACTGCAGCTATTACTGCTCCTATTTCCATTCTCTTTGCAACAAAGTCTTCATCATAAACTTCTGCAACTTGACCAGTTGTAAGTCCTATTTGATTTCCATATGAGCTGTAGCCATGAGCTGCCTCAGTAGTTATTTTTCTTTGCATAAGCTTACCTGGTAATGTATCTTCTAAAGATGTTCTAGGGTCAGCACTTCCTGTAACTCTCATTGCTTGATACACATAACTTCTGCCTGATAATGGGTCCCTTATAGCTCCACCTAAACAAGTTGCAGCTCCACCAAATGGCTCTATTTCTGTAGGATGGTTGTGAGTTTCATTTTTAAACATTACTAAATACGGCTCTATTTTTCCATCTATTTCAACATCAACATTTATACTACAAGCATTTATTTCTTCACTTACATCTAAATCCTCTAACTTCCCTTGTTTTCTTAATTCTTTCATAGCTATAGTTGCTATATCCATTAAGCATATATCTTTTTGTTTATCTACATAAACATTTTTTCTTGATTCAAGATACATATCATAAGCTTCTTTTATTATATCTGTATATTTACCACTTTCTATTTTTATATCTTCTATTTCAGTCATGAATGTTGTATGTCTACAGTGGTCTGACCAATAAGTATCTAATACTTTTATCTCTGTTATTGTAGGATTTCTCTTTTCAGTATTTTTAAAATATCCTTGAACATGAGCTAAATCCCCTAATGTCATTGCAAGTCCATTATTCTTTAAAAATATTTTTAATTCTTCTTCCTTTAAATCTATAAATCCATCTAGTATTTCTACTTCTGTAGGAATTTCTGTTTCTATTTTCAAACTTTCTGGTTTTTCTAAAGAAGCTTCTCTACTATCAACTGGATTTATTATATAATTTTTTATTTTATTAAATTGCTCATCAGTTATATTACCTGTTAGTATGTATACTTTAGCAGTATTTATTTCTGGCCTATTACCTTCATTTACTATTTGTATACATTGAGCTGCCCAATCTCCTCTTTGGTCGTATTGACCTGGAAGGTACTCTATAGCAAATACTCTATCTTCTTTATTAAACTCTAATGTTTCATGATAAACAATATCTAAATTAGGCTCTGAAAATATTGTTTTTGATGCATTTTCATATACTTTACTATCTATTCCTTCTATATCGTATCTATTTAAAATTCTTATATTTTCTATAGTATCTATGTGTAAGCTTTCTATTAAATCCTTTTTTAAATCTCTAGCTTCAAGGTCAAATCCTTGTCTTTTTTCAACTAATATTCTTCTAACACTTGACTCTAAACTTATAGTACTTAACATATCTTTTCTCCCCTGCCTATATCAGTTCTATAATGCATTCCTTCGAAGTTTATTTTCTCTATATTTTTATATACTTTTTTAGCTGCTTCTTCTACACTGTCTGCGCTTGTTGTTATTCCGATTACTCTTCCCCCATTTGTAACTAAGTTTCCATCTAACAACTTAGTTCCACTATGAAATACAACTATATCTTCATCTAAATTTTCAAGTCCAGTAATTACTTTTCCTTTTTCATAATCTTCTGGGTATCCACCTGATGTAAGCATTACACAAACAACTTCTTCTTTTTTATAATTAATTTCTATATCTTTTAATTTATCATCTAATATAGCTTCAATTATTTTATGTAAGTCTGTTTCTAATCTGAATAAAACAGATTGAGTTTCTGGGTCTCCAAATCTTACATTATATTCAAGTACCTTCGGACCATCTTCTGTTATCATAAGTCCTATAAATAATACTCCTTTATAATTTAAGTTATCCTTTTTGAATCCTTGTAAAGTTCTATTTAGTATATTTTCACTTATTTCTTTAGACAACTCATCTGTATAGATTTCACTTGGAGAAAAAGTTCCCATTCCGCCTGTATTTGGACCTTTTTCAAAGTTGTATACTTTCTTATGATCTTTAGCACTTACCATAGGAACTATTGTATTGTTATCTACAAATGCTAATATAGAAGTTTCAATACCTGATAAAAACTCTTCTACTACTATCTTTTCTCCAGCACTTCCAAACTTTTTATCATCCATCATTTCCCTTAAAGTTTCTATAGCATCTTCTCTATTTTCTGGTATTACAACACCTTTTCCACCTGCCAATCCATCAGCTTTTATAACTACTGGATATCCAAAACTATCAATTTCATTTATAGCTTCATCTAAACTTATATATTCCTTATACTTAGCAGTTGGTATATTATGTCTTATCATAAAATCTTTAGAAAATGCCTTACTTCCTTCAAATCTAGCACAGTCTTTATTAGGTCCAAATATTTTAAGATTTTCTTTTTCAAATTCATCTACTATACCATTTACAAGAGGAACCTCTGGTCCAACTACAGTTAAATCTATACTATTTTCTTTAGCAAACTTTACTAAGTTTTTTATATCACTATCGCTTATATTTAAACATTGTGCAACTTCTGATATTCCTGCATTACCTGGAGCACAATAGATTTTTTCAACATCATTTTCTTTACTTAACTTCCAAGCTATAGCATGTTCTCTTCCGCCACCGCCGACAATTAATATTTTCATAATTTACCCCCTAGTGTTTAAAGTGTCTTGTTCCTGTAAACACCATTGTCATTTCATATTTGTCACAAGTATCCATTGAATCTTGGTCTTTTATTGAGCCACCAGGTTGAACTACTGCATTTATTCCATATTCATTAGCTAATGTTACACAATCATCAAATGGGAAAAATGCATCTGATGCAAGTACTGCTCCACTAAAATCTTTGTCTTTATTATTTTCTAAAGCATTTTTTAGTGCCCATATTCTTGATGTTTGACCACATCCACATGCTAAGGTTTGACCATCCTTGACTATAACTACAGCATTTGATTTCATATTTTTGACTATTTTCATACCAAATTCCATATCTTCTAATTGTTCTTTTGAAGGTTTAATTTTAGTTACTATTTCATACTTTTCTGCTAATGCATTATTTTTATCTTGTATTAATAGTTTTCCATCTAAATACTTCATATCATATGGTTGTAAACTATCTTCTATTTTAGCTAACTTTAGTATTCTTAAATTTTTCTTTTGTTTTAAAACTTCTAATGCTTCTTCTGTAAAGTCGTAAGCTACTACTATTTCTAAGAATATTTCATTTAATTTCTTAGCAGTTTCAAAATCTACTGTTGAAGTTATTCCTACTATTCCACCAAATATTGAAACTTTATCAGCTTCATAGCACTTTGTATATGCTTCTAAAGTATTTTTTCCAAGTCCTACTCCACATGGATTAGTATGTTTTATAGCTACACAAACAACTTCTTCATTATCTTTAAATTCTCTCATAACCTCTAAACATCCGTGTAAGTCATTTATATTATTAAAAGAAAGCTCTTTTCCGTTTAATTGTTTATAATTTAATATAGGATTTTTAGCATTTGGTTGAGTATATAAAACACCTGCTTGATGTGGGTTTTCTCCATATCTTAAAGTCTGTTCCTTTTGGAAAGTTAAATTAAGTATTTCTGGATATTCATCATTAACTTCACCTGCAAAATAAGTAGATATAAGAGCGTCATATCTAGCTGTAGTTGAGAATGCTTTATATGATAATTTCTTTCTATCTTCTAAAGTTAGAGTATTAGTTTTTAATTTTTCTATTATCATATCATAATCAGCTACATCAACTATTACAGTTACATCTTTATAGTTTTTAGCTGCTGAACGTATCATAGATGGTCCACCTATATCTATATTCTCTATCATTTCATCATGACTTTTTCCAGCTTTTAAGGTACCTTCAAAGTCATATAAATTAACTACTACTAAATCTATAGAACCTATATTATATTCATTTACAGTATCAACATGAGATTGTTCATCTCTTTTATAAAGTATTCCACCATGTATATATGGATTTAATGTCTTAACTCTACCGTCTAGCATTTCTGGGAATTTTGTTACTTCATCAATAGTTATTGCGTTTACCCCATTTTCTTTTAGTATCTTAAATGTATTTCCAGTAGATATAACTTCATATCCTAGATTATTTAATTCTCTAGCAAATTCAACTACTCCACTTTTATCTGTCACACTTATTAATGCTCTTTTACTCATTTATAAACACTCTCCTACCCTGAATACTTAATTTATTTTCACAGAACAATCTTATACTTTCTTTTAAAATTCTATGCTCAACTTCTAAAACTCTTTTTGAAAGAGACTTTACATCATCATCTTGTTCTACATTTACAGTTTCTTGCATTATTATAGCTCCGGTATCTGCTCCTTCATCTACAAAATGTACTGTAGCTCCAGTTACCTTAGAGCCATAATCTATCACACCTTGATGTACTTTTTCACCGTAATACCCCTTTCCACAGAAAGAAGGTATTAATGATGGATGAATATTTATTATTTTATTTCTAAACTTATCTACAAATTTAGGAGTTATTATTTTTAAATATCCCGCTAAAACTATTAAATCTATATTATTTTTTTCTAATATATCTATTATCTTATCTTCATCAGTTTCATAAACTGATTCAATGCCACTTAGCCTAGCCCTTTCTAGACCATAGGCATTTTTTTTACTTGAAATAACAACTTTTATCGTACCGTTTATTCCCCCAGCTTTTGTTTCATCTATGATAGCTTGTAAATTAGTTCCACTACCAGATATTAAAACTCCAATATTTAGCATAAATTTACTCCCTCATGAGTATCAACAACTTCACCTATTATGTACGCTTTATCTTTTAATAAATCATTATATTTTTTATCTATATCTATTTTATCTTCTCTACTATTTATAAAGTTAACTACGTCATCAACCTTATCTTTTTCAACTACCATAACTAATCCAATTCCCATATTAAAACTCTTATGTAGTTCTCTTTCATCTATTACATTAAAGCTTTCTATTAACTTAAATATAGCTGGTTTTTCCCAAGAATTTTTATTTATATCTATTCCTAATCCTTTAGGTATAACTCTTGGTATATTTTCAATAACTCCCCCACCAGTTATATGAGCTATTGATTTTATATCATATTGATTTAATAAATCTAATACTAATTTAACGTATATTTTAGTTGGAGTTAATAAAGCTTCTCCTAAAGTCATTTCTAATTCTTCTATATAATCATCTAACTTATAGTTATAAGTATCTAAGAATATTTTTCTTATAAAAGAGTATCCGTTACTATGTATTCCACTTGATGATATTCCTATTAAAACATCCCCTGCCTTAACACTTTGACCAGAAACTATTTTAGATTTATCCGCTATACCAACAGAAAATCCTGCTAAATCATAATCATCATTAGAGTACATTCCTGGCATTTCAGCAGTTTCTCCACCTATCAATGCACATCCTGCAATTTTACATCCATCTACTATACCACCAACTATTTTATCTATATTTTCTGCAACTAATTTTCCAGTAGCTATATAATCTAAAAAGAATAATGGTTTAGCTCCTTGACATATTAAGTCATTGACACACATTGCAACTAAATCTATCCCTACTGTATCATGTTTATCCATCATTTGAGCTAGCCTTAGTTTTGTACCAACTCCATCAGTAGAAGAAAGTAAAACAGGTTCTTCCATACCTACAAATTCCTTTAGGCTATATAGTCCACTAAAGTTTCCTAAATCACCTATTACATTATTGTCATAAGTAGATTTTATCTTTCCTTTTATAAGATTTACTGCTCTATTTCCCTCGTCTATATCTACACCTGATTGTTTGTATGTTAACATGAAAGTAGTTCCTCCCTATCTAATTTCTTAACTGGATAATCTCCATCAAAACAAGCCTTACAAAAAGTAGCTTTATTTTCTGTAGCTTCTATCATTAAATCTATATCTAAGAATTTTAAACTATCACATCCTATATACTCTCTAATTTCTTCTACACTATTGCTAGAAGCTATTAAATTAGAGCGATGTGGTGTATCTATTCCGTAGTAACACGAATATTGTACTGGAGGAGATGTTATTCTTAAGTGAATTTCGCTAGCTCCTGCATCTCTTAGTGATTTTACTATTAGTTTAGAGGTAGTACCTCTAACTACCGAATCATCTATTAATACTATAGATTTACCTTTTACTACACTTGATAATGGATTTAATTTTATCTTAACCCCTATTTCTCTTTCTTCTTGTGTAGGCTTTATAAATGTTCTACCTACATATCTATTTTTAATTAATCCCTCACTTAACGGAAGTTTACTTTCATTAGAATATCCAACAGCACCTGCCCATCCAGAGTCAGGAACTGGAACTACTATATCCGCTTTTATATCTTCATCTTTAGCTAATACTTCTCCACATTTAACTCTAAAATCATATGCATTTACATTATCTATAGTCGCATCATTTCTTGCAAAGTAAATATGTTCAAATATACAACTTTTCTTAACTAATTTATAATTTTCAGAGTAGAAATAAGATTTAAGTTCGCCATTTTTTACAACTATTATTTCACCTGGCTCAACATCCCTTATTACCTCTCCTCCAAGTATATCTATTGCACAATTTTCTGAAGCAAATATGTACTCATCATCTTTTTTTCCTAATACTAAAGGTCTAAATCCATGTTGGTCTCTAACTGCTACTAATTCATCTTCTCCCATTATCACAAGAGAATATGCACCCTTTATATAGTCCATAGTTATTTTTAAACTTTCTACTATATTCCCCTTATAGTATCTAGCTAATATATATAAAATTACTTCTGTATCTGAATTTGCTTGGAACATATATCCATCTTCTTCTAACATATCTCTTAAGTAATTTGCATTTACTAAGTTTCCATTGTGAGCTAATGCTAACTCCCTTTTTCTACATCTTCCAACTAGTGGTTGGCAATTTGATAAATGACTACCTCCAGCTGTTGAGTATCTAACATGCCCTATTCCTATATTTCCTTTCATATTAGTTAGTTCATTTTCTTTAAATACATCCCCAACTAATCCCATATCTTTTTTATAATTTATTTTTTCTCCATCAGATATTGCAATTCCACAGCTCTCTTGTCCTCTATGTTGAATAGAATATAAAGAATAATATAATTCTTTAGCTATATTTTTGTTTGAATAAATCCCTACTATACCACACATAAAATGTCCTCCTAGTTGCTCATTCTAGCAAGAACTTCTTCATATCCTTGTACTAAGTCACCAAGATCTCTTCTAAATCTATCTTTATCTAATTTCTCATTTGTATCTACATCCCAAAGTCTACACGTATCAGGAGATATTTCATCTGCTAGTATTATGTTTCCTTCACTGTCTTTACCAAACTCTAATTTAAAATCAACTAACTTTAAGTTCATTTTTAAGAAAAATTCCTTCATTATTTCATTTATTTTTAAAGTTTCATTTTTTAAAAATTCTAATTCTTCTCTAGTAGCTAATTTCATTGCTACAGCATGGTCATTGTTTAACATAGGATCTCCATATGCATCATTTTTGTAAGATAATTCAAATATTGGCTCATCTAAAACTATACCTTCTTCTACCCCATATTTCTTGCAAAATGAACCAGCAGTTATATTTCTTACTATTACTTCAAGTGGTAGTATTTCAACCTTTTTTACTAACATTTCTCTTTCTGATATATTTTTTACGAAGTGTGTTTTGATTTGTTCCTTGTGTAACATTTCAAATAATATTGTTGAAATTTTATTATTTAAAATACCTTTTGATGATATTTGAGCTTTTTTTTCTCCATTGAATGCTGTTGCATCATCCTTAAAATAAACTATAAACTCATTTTCGTTTTCTGTAGAATATATTTGTTTTGCCTTACCTTCATATAATAACATTATAAATTACCCCCTTAAATCTTTATCATCTTCTAGAACTTTTTCTTCCATTTCTTTTCTATATAAAACTAAATCTTCTTTTAATTTTGGATATTTAATACTCATAATTTGAAGTGCCATTAATGATGCATTTATACCTGAATCTATTGTTACTGTAGCTACAGGTATACCTGATGGCATTTGAACTATTGATAAAAGTGAATCTAAACCATCCATTGTAGATGATTTTATTGGTAATCCTATTACTGGTATTAATGTATGAGAAGCAATCACTCCAGGTAAATGTGCTGCTTTTCCTGCTGCTCCTATTATTACATCTGTATCATTTTCTATTTCTTCTAAAAATGATACTAATTGCCTTGGTGTTCTATGTGCTGATAATACTCTTACAACAACTTCTACACCAAATCTTTCTAATAAACTTATTCCCTCTTCTAATTTAGGATAATCTGACTTTGAACCCATTACTACAGCTACCTTCATTTTACTCCTCCATAATTAAAATATCTCTTCCTTTTCATAAATCCGAATATTAATAATATTTTATTAATTAAAATTCTTTACATATCGTATTATTATACGTATATTTTATTATATATATGTATTTTTATCAAGTCTTTTACGAATCTTTATTTAAAAATATATATTATAATTCTTATTTTCAAAATAAAAAGCCAAGCACTTATACAGTGCCTGGCTGATTCATTATTTCAAAACTACAAATTTTAATATAAATAATATTGAAAGTAATACTAATGATAAGTTTACTTCATTTTTCTTATTAGTAGCTAACTTTAAAGCTGTAAAAGATATTATACCAAATATTATTCCATCCGCTATACTATAAGCAAGTGGCATCATAGTAAATGTTAAAAATGCTGGTATTGCATTTGTAAAATCACTAAAATCTATCTTTGTAAGTGAACTTGCCATCATAACTCCCACTAATATAAGTACTGGAGCTGTTGCTTGTGTTGGTATTGCTGTAAATATCGGTGCAAAGAATAACGCAAGTAAAAACATTAATCCTGTAGTTATTGCAGTTAATCCTGTTTTTCCACCTTCTCCTATACCTGCTGCACTTTCAACATATGATGTTACTGTTGATGTTCCTAGTAAAGCACCAATTGTTGTCGCTATTGCATCTGAAAGTAATGCTGATTTAACTCTAGGTAATTTTCCATTTTCATCTAACATATTACCCTTTGATGCTACTCCTACTAAACATCC
>JAFOOW010000128.1 GCA_017425305.1 Peptostreptococcaceae bacterium
TCTAAAGCAGAATACGTTCATACATTAAATGGATCTGGTTTAGCAGTAGGAAGAAGTTTCGCTGCTATATTAGAAAACTACCAACAAGAAGATGGTTCTGTAGTAGTTCCAGAAGTATTAAGACCATATATGGGTGTAGATGTTATAAAGAAAGAAGAATTATAATAATAATTTATATAATAAAAGTAGGGAGCTTAACAATTAAGCTTCCTATTTTATTATATTTGAACTCAAATAAATCTATATAAGTTTTTATTTAAATGTAAAATTATAGAAAATTTTAGGTTTAAAATTAAGTTGAATTATAAATTTAGTTATGGTAATATAATCTTGTTATAAGTTTTAGGAGGAAACATGGAAAAATCGTTTTATATGAATGAAGCACTAAAGGAAGCTCGTAAAGCTTATGAAAAAGGTGAAACACCTATAGGTGCAGTTATTGTTAAAGATGGAGAGATAATATCAAGAGCTCATAATTTAACAGAAGAGTTAAATGATTGTACTGCACATGCAGAGATTTTAGCTATAAGAAAAGCATCTGAAAAATTAGGTGGATGGCGATTGATAAATTGTGACTTGTATGTAACTATGGAACCGTGTATAATGTGTAGTGGGGCTATAGTTCAATCAAGAATAAAAAAACTTATAATAGGAACTAAGCATATAAAGAATTTAAATATAGAAAAACAACATGAATTTAAAATAGATTATTTCAACACATGTAATGTTGAGGTAACCTTTGATATCTTAAAAGATGAATGTTCAAATATATTACAGGATTTTTTTAAGAAATTAAGGAAACGCTAATTAGGAGAGATGGTCGAGTCGGTCGAAGGCGCTCGCCTGGAAAGTGAGTATACGTCAAAAGCGTATCGTGGGTTCGAATCCCACTCTCTCCGCCAGAACAATTTAATTACGGTTATAAGTTTGCTGTGCTAGATGGGGAGGTAGCGGTGCCCTGTAACTTGCAATCCGCTATAGCAAGATTGAATTCCATCTAGAGGCTTAATTGTGGTGAGGCTGCCCTAGATAAGTGGTGTTGACACTTAGGTCCTGCGCAATGGAAGCTCATAAATCCCGCCAGGTCCGGAAGGAAGCAACGGTAAGTGATCACTTTCGTGTGCCGCGGGGGTGCCTAAGTCGAGCTAACTGTTTAGGTAACGCTTATTATAATAAGTCAATAGATGGTGCACAGCTTTAAATATATAAAATATAATCCCTTATGAACTAAGGGATTTTTTTAATATAAAAATATATAAGAATTTGAATTTTATATAAAAATAGATATTATTGTTATTAGGTTGGTACATAATAAAATATCGTTATTTTTAATTAAGGAGAGATAAGATTATGCATAAGGCACTATATAGAGCCTATAGACCTCAAACCTTTAAGGACGTTGTAGGGCAAGAACATATTATTAGAACACTAAAAAATCAGATAGAAAATGGTAATGTAGGACATGCATATTTATTCTGTGGTACTAGAGGTACAGGTAAAACATCTACCGCAAAAATATTTGCTAGAGCTGTAAACTGTATAGATAGTGTTAATGAAGAACCTTGTAATGAGTGTGAAGTATGTAAAGATATATTAAATGATAATATAATGGATGTAATTGAGATAGATGCAGCTTCTAACAATAGTGTAGATGATGTAAGAGAAATTAGGGAAAATGTTAAATATACACCAGCTAAGTGTAAGTATAAGGTTTATATAATAGATGAGGTTCATATGCTTTCACAGGGAGCATTTAATGCACTTTTAAAGACATTAGAAGAACCACCATCATATGTTATATTTATATTAGCAACAACAGAACCTCATAAAATACCAGCTACTATATTATCTAGATGCCAGAGATTTGATTTTAAAAGAGTTACAGTACAAGATATGTCTTCTAGAATGAAGGAAATATGTGAAGATGTTAATATAGAAGTTGATGAAAGAGCATTAAACTTAATAGCTAGAAACTCACAAGGAGCACTTAGAGATGCATTGAGTATACTAGACCAATGTATGTCTTTTAGTGATGATAAGATAGAATATAAAGATGTTGTTGATTTACTAGGAACAGTTAATATAGAACAATTATTTGAAATGGCAGAGTACGTAATAAAAGAAGATACTAAAAAGTGTCTTGAAATATTAAATGAATTTGTTATATGGGGAAAAGATATTAAGAATTTAATAGATGACTTAATAGACCATTTTAGAAATTTAATGATTTGTAAAGTTTCAACAGAGTTAGATGAAATAATATCTTTACCAGAAGAAACTATAGAACAATTAAAAGCTCAATCTAATTTAATAGAAACTAACGATATAATAAGAATATTAAATATACTTTCAGAAACACAAGATAATATAAAGTCATCATCTAATCCAAGAGTATTAGCTGAAGTAAGTATAATGAAATTATCACAACCAATGTTTGATGAAAGTAAAGAAGCTTTAA
>JAFOOW010000129.1 GCA_017425305.1 Peptostreptococcaceae bacterium
AAAAGAATTACCAGATAAGATAGAAAAGAAATTTTTTATTGAATTATATAGTGAACAAAGAAAAATATATGATATATATAATAAAAGTGTATTAGAAAAAATAAAAGCTCCTAATCATGATAAGATAACTATATTTTCTTATTTAACTAAGCTAAGACAACTATGCCTAGACCCAGGAGTTTTAATAAAAAGCTATAATGGAAATAGCTCAAAAACAACAACATTATTACAATTATTAAAAGAAGCTATAGAAGATAAACGAAAGATATTAGTATTTTCTCAATACACAACCGTACTTAAAAATATATCTAAAGTTTTAGAAGATGAAAGTATAAAATATAGTTATCTAGATGGTAAAACCAAAGCTAGTGATAGATTAAAGCTAGTAGAGGAGTTTAATAATAGTAAGGACTTAAGTGTATTTTTAATATCATTGAAAGCTGGAGGTACAGGACTTAATATAACTAGTTCTGATTTAGTTATACATTTTGACCCATGGTGGAATCCTGCAGTTGAAAATCAAGCTAGTGATAGAGCACATGGACTAGGACAAGAAAATACAGTAGAAGTTATAAAATTAATAGCTAAAGATACTATAGAAGAAAAAATAATAGCACTTCAAGAAGATAAAAAAGAACTTATAAACAATATAGTTAATAATGATTTATCAAAATCTAACACTTTAAGTAATTTAACTAAAGAACAATTAATTGATTTATTTAAATAATAAAGCTTAAGATAAACTGTAACAGTATAAGAAAATACGACATATAAATATATAGATAGATTAATTATTATATTAATCTATCTATATATTTATAAATGGGAGTGTATAACTTAATGGCTAAGAAAAAAGTTAAAAATACAGTAAAGAAAGTTACTAAACCTGTTACAGATGTAGGAAAAGAAGTTTTAAATGGAGCAGGAAATATAGGAAAAGAAACAATAAACACAGGGGTAAATGTAGGAAAAGATGTTGTAAATGGTATAGGTAACATAGCTAAAGAAACAATAAATACTGGTGTTAAAGTAGGAAAAAAAGTAAAGAAAAATATAAAAGGTAAATAATAATATTTAATGAAAAGGAAGTAGTAATGCTTCCTTTTTTATCTTTAGATAAATATATGTAAATTATGGGATATACACAAATAGACAAAAAACGACATATAACATAATGTATAATCTAAAGCGAAGTAAA
Organism: Peptostreptococcaceae bacterium; assembly: GCA_017425305.1. GTDB lineage: Bacteria > Bacillota > Clostridia > Peptostreptococcales > Peptostreptococcaceae > Paraclostridium. Next base: position 1,199 of record JAFOOW010000129.1, read on the forward strand.
TATTTGATAGGAGATTTAATAATGGGGGAAATAAAAAAAGTATTAACTGAAATAAAACAATTAATTATAGAAACGGAAGATATATTAAAAAATAAATTTGATTGTGATGATTATATAAAAAATATATCTATAGATGAAGAACGAGAAGTTGTAGTGGTTGAAGATATGAGAAATAAATTCTTTGAATATGATATATGTGATGCATACACATCTTTAATAAAAATAATAAAAAATTACAAAGATGAAAGAATAATACACAACTACAAAAGATTAAAGGAAATAAGTTTACAAGCTGAAATAAATTAGTTATTTTAAGAGGTATTTATATATAATACCTCTTATTTTTTTGTCGATAGAAAACGGTTGCATGTAGTTATTAGCGGTGATACAATTAAATCATAAAACAAGAGCAAATTATTGCCTTGGATTTAAAAATAGGAGGGGTATTTTAATATGGGGTTAAAAAGAATATTAAGTCTAATCACAGTAACAGCACTAGTAGGGGCTAGTGTAGTTGGATGTAGCTCTACAGGAGGAGATAATGCATCTAAGGATGGAGACAAAGTTGTAGTTGATGTTTTCCAATTTAAAGTAGAAGCAAAGGATGCATTAGAAAAAGCAGCTCAAAAATATGAAGAGCTAAATCCAGAAGTAGACATAAACATTGAAACTGTAGGTGGAGGTAATGATTACGGAGCAGCTTTAAGATCTAAGTTCCAATCAGGACAAGAACCAACTATATTTAATATAGGTGGACCACAAGATGTAGAAGACTGGCAAGATAAATTAGAAGATTTATCTAAAGAAGCTTGGGTAGGACAAGCTTTTGAAGGAACATTAGGAGCTGTAAGCGATGATAATGGAATGTTTGGTATGCCTTTTAACCAAGAAGGATATGGATTTATATATAACAAGCAAATATTTGAAAAAGCAGGAATAGATCCATCAACAATAACAAGTATGGATGCATTAACTGAAGCTGTAAAAACACTAGATTCTAAAAAAGATGAATTAGGACTAGAAGCAGTATTTGCAGTTCCAGGTAAAGAAAAGTGGGTAACAGGATTACACTTACTAAACGTAGCTTTATCTAATGAGTTTGAAAGTGGAAAAGAAGCTTATGAAGCTAAAGATTTAGAGTTTAAATATAATAAAGAATTAAAAGATCTTTTAGATTTACAATGTGACTATGCATTTATGCCAGATGGTAAAAAAGCATCTATAAACAGTGTTGACTATGCAATGCAAATAGAGCAAAAGTACTCAACTGGTAAAGTTGCTATGGTTCAAATGGGTAACTGGGCATATGGAGGAATAAATGGAGTAAATCCTGAAATAGCAGAAAACTCAGGAATATTACCATTACCACTTAAGGGAGTTAAAGAAGACTCTATACCTGTAGGAGTTCCTATGTACTGGTCTATAAATAAAGATGAGTCAGATGAAGAAAAAGCTGCAGCTAAAGAATTCTTAAATTGGTTATATACTTCTGATGAAGGTAAGAAAATGATAATAGAAGATTTCAACTTTATACCAGCATTTAAAGGATATGAAGATGAAAGTTTACAACCAAAAGATCCATTATCAGCAGATGTTTTAAAATACTCTAATGAAGGAAAAACAATGCCTTGGGTATTCATGGGATATCCAAGTGGATGGGGAGAAAATGTAGTTGGTGCTGATGTACAAAAATATTTAGATGGAAGCATGAGCTGGGAAGACTTAGTTAAAAATGCACAAGACACTTGGGCTAAAGATAGAAAATAATACATATTAGGAAAGTGCTATTGCACTTTCCTATATTTAAAGTAAATTGTGCAATCGGTTGTTCTTAATATATGATGTTATTTTATAGTTTGCTTGAGGAGTAAATATAAATACGTATTTAGCTTTAGGTAGGTTATAAAATAATATTATATAAAGGGGGATTACTATGGATAGTAAGGTAAAAATTCAAAAAGAGAAGACAGATATATCTACTAATGGAGATAAGTCTTCTAGAAAGGTAAAAAAGATAAGCAGTAGTAAACATGGATTATCATATTGGGGATTTGTAGGGCCTAGTTTATTTGCTTTTTCTTTAGTCATTATAATCCCTTTAATACTTGGGATTTATTATTCTTTTACAGATTGGAATGGGATTAGTTCTACTATAAACTGGGTTGGCTTTGAAAACTACATAGAAGCTTTTAGTGACACAGGATTTAAACAATCATTTATATTTACAGCTAAGTTTACAGTAGTAGCTGTTTTAGTTATTAATGCTATTGGTTTTTCACTAGCTCTTTTAGTTACAAGAGAGTCTAGAATAAGTAATCTTTTAAGAACGATATTCTTCATGCCAAACTTAATAGGTGGATTAATACTAGGATTTATATGGCAGTTTATATTCGTTAATGTATTCAATGGATTAGGTGATGTCTTAGGTCAAACTTGGCTAATGGGATGGCTGTCTAATGAAACTACAGGATTTTGGGGAATGGTAATAATCGTAGCTTGGCAAATGGCTGGATATGTTATGGTTATATATGTTGCAGGTCTTCAAAATGTACCACCTGAATTAAATGAAGCTGCAAAAATCGATGGTGCTAATGTATTACAAAGGGTTAGACTTATAACTTTCCCTATGATAAGACCAGCTTTTACTGTAAGTTTATTCTTAACACTTTCAAATTCATTTAAATTATTTGATCAAAACTTAGCTCTTACTAATGGAGGACCAGGAAATGCTACTCAAATGTTAGCTTTAAATATTTATCAAACAGCATTTTCTTATAATAAGATGAGTTTAGCTCAAGCAAAAGCGGTTATATTCTTCGTTTTAGTAGCAATTATAACTTTAGTTCAAGTTTATGTAACTAAGAAGGGTGAGGTGGAGATGTAATGGAAAATAAGTTTATAAAATGGACTATGAATATTGTAGGGATAATATTAGGATTAATATGTTTATCACCCTTTTATATTGTAATAGTAAACTCTTTTAAGAGTAAAAAAGAATTATTTGAAAGTACTTTAGCACTTCCAAGTGCTTTTAACTTAGATAACTATACAAAAGCTTGGGAGCAGTTAAACTTCATAAAAGTTTTAGGTAACTCGTTATTTATAACTATAGTAAGCGTTTTATTGATAATAGTATTTGCATCTATGTGTGCATGGATGTTAGAAAGAACAAATTCAAAGTTAAGTAATTTTATATTATTCTTATTTATTTCTTCAATGTTAGTAACATTCCAATCTATAATGTTACCACTTATAAATATAATGGGTAAATTAAAATTACTTAATATACCAGGAATAATATTTATGTACATAGGATTTGGATGCGCATCTGCAGTATTTTTATATCATGGATTTATAAAAAGTATACCTAAGGAGCTTGATGAAGCAGCTACAATAGATGGATGTAATAAGTGGCAAACTTTTAGATATATAATATTTCCACTTTTAAAGCCTACATCTATAACTGTTGCAATACTTAATACAGTTTGGATATGGAATGACTTCTTATTACCATCTTTAGCTATAAATACTCCAGAAACAAGAACTATACCTCTTTCAATGTTCTTCTTCTTTGGACAGTATACTAAACAATGGGATTTAGCTCTTGCAGGATTAGTTCTTACTATAATACCTGTATTAGTATTCTACTTCTTTGCTCAAAAACACATAATAAAGAGTGTTACATCAGGAAGTATAAAATAAATATATTTACCAAGTTGGTGCTAGAGGGAATAATAGTTGCTTTATTTGCACGAAGTACTAAAAAATATGTACTTTAAGTGCTACGACATCAACTACTATTCCCCTTTTGCTAACTAATAAATTAAATTCAGAGGGGATAAAGTTAAATGAAAAAGACTTGGTGGAAAGAAAGTGTAGTTTATCAAATATATCCAAGAAGTTTTATGGATTCTGATAATGATGGTATAGGAGATATAAAGGGGATTACTTCTAAGTTAGATTATTTAAAGAATTTAGGAATAGATGTTATATGGTTAAGTCCAGTTTTTAAGTCGCCTAATGATGATAATGGATATGATATTAGTGATTATGAGGATATAATGGATGAGTTTGGTACTATGAGTGATTTTGATGAACTTTTAAGTGAAGCTCATAATAGAGGAATAAAGATAATAATGGACTTAGTTGTAAATCATAGTTCAGATGAACATAAATGGTTTGTTGAAGCTAGAAAGTCTAAAGATAATCCATATAGAGATTATTACATTTGGAGAGATGGTAAAGATGGGTCTACTCCTAATAACTGGGATTCAATTTTTAGTGGAAGTGCTTGGGAGTATGATGAAGAAACAAATCAATACTTCTTACATCTTTTCTCTAAAAAACAACCAGATTTAAACTGGGAAAATGAAAATTTAAGACAAGCTGTTTATTCTATGATGAAATTCTGGTTAGATAAAGGCATAGATGGATTTAGAATGGATGTTTGTAATTTATTTTCAAAAGCTGAAGGTCTTCCTGATATAGGAGAAGAGGGTCCAGAGGGAATATATATGAATGGTCCTAAAATACATGACTATTTACATGAGATGAATAAAGAAGTTCTTAGTAAATACGATATAATGACAGTTGGAGAAACTCCAGGTGTATCTCCTAAACATGCACGAGATTATGTTGGTGAAGATAGGGATGAATTAAATATGGTATTTCACTTTGAACTTATGGACTTACCTAATGCTAGTGACAAATTCTACAAGAAACCATATAAGCTTACTGATATAAAAAACATATTCATGAAGTGGTATGATGGACTTGAAAATATAGGGTGGAACTCTTTATTTATGAATAACCATGACCAACCAAGAATGGTTTCAAGATTTGGAAATGACAGTAAATATAGAATAGAAAGTGCTAAGATGTTAGCTACCTTAATACATACATTCAAAGGTACTCCATATATATACCAAGGTGAAGAAATAGGAATGACTAATATATACTTTGATGATATAAAGAAATATAGAGATATAGAAACTATAAACTACTACAATGAGAAAATAAAAAATGAAGATGAAAAATCTTTAATAGAAAGAATAAAAATAACTTCAAGAGATAATGCTAGAACACCTATGCAATGGGATAATAACTTAAATGGAGGATTTAGTAAAGCTACACCATGGATAGATGTAAATCCTAACTATAAACAAATAAATGTCAAAGAATCATTAGAAGATAGTAATTCGATATTTAATTACTATAAAGAGCTTATAAAATTAAGACATAATAATGATACTATTGTTTATGGAGATGTAAAATTAATATATCCAGAAAACGAAAGTATATTTGCATATACTAGAA
>JAFOOW010000130.1 GCA_017425305.1 Peptostreptococcaceae bacterium
ATAAATCCAACAGGAAGATTCGTTATAGGAGGACCTCAAGGAGATACAGGTCTTACTGGAAGAAAGATAATAATAGATACTTATGGTGGATACTCTAGACATGGAGGAGGAGCTTTCTCAGGAAAAGATCCAACAAAGGTTGATAGATCAGCTGCATATGCAGCAAGATATGTTGCTAAAAATATAGTAGCTGCAGGACTTGCTGATAAGTGTGAAATAGAGTTAGCTTATGCAATAGGTGTTGCTAGACCACTATCTATATTCATAGATACTTTTGGAACAGGAAAAGTTAGTGAAGAATTACTTGTTGAATTAGTTAATAAGAACTTCGACTTAAGACCAGGGGCAATAATAAGAGACTTAGATTTAAGAAAGCCAATGTACAGAAATGTAGCTGCTTATGGACACTTTGGTAGAACAGACTTAGATTTACCATGGGAAAGAACAGATAAAGCAGAAATATTAAAAGAACAGGCTTTAAATAAGTAATATATAAAGAAGACTATATTTAATAAAAATATAGTCTTCTATTTTTTTTATCAAACTTTAATTGTATAATAAGATAGTATTATGTAAACTATAAAGTTAGTATTTGTTTGTAGGAGAAATAAACATGGAAAAAATAGAAGGAATGATAAGTGATATTGTTTTTAAAAATGAGGATAATGGATATGTTATAGCTCATTTAGCAAATGAAAAAAATGAAGTGGTTATAGTTGGATGTATGCCAACCTTAACAGTTGGTGAGAGTATAGAAGTTGAAGGTAAATGGGTAAATCACAAAACTTATGGAACTCAATTTGAAGTTAGTAGTTTCATGCCAGTCACACCATCATCTATAGAGGGAATATATGTTTATTTATCATCGGGAATGATAAAAGGTATAGGCGAAAAAATGGCAAAAAGAATAATAGATAAATTTGGAGTAGATACTCTTGATATTATTCAAAACACACCTGATAGATTATCCGAAGTAGAAGGTATAGGAACTAAAAAAATAGAGCAAATAGCAAAGAGTTATGAAGATAATAGAGAATTAAGAAATATAATAATAAATCTATCTCCTTATGGAATAACTCCTAATTATTGTTTAAAAATATTTAAAAAATATAAAAACAAAGCTATAGATGTTATAAATAAAAATCCATATAAACTAGCTGAAGATGTACGTGGTATAGGATTTAAAGTAGCTGATAAGATAGCAGCTAATTTAGGTGTGAATAAATACTCTAAAGATAGAATAGCTCAAGGAATTTTATATTCATTAAATCAATCACTTGCAAATGGACACACATATCTTCCTAAAAATATATTAGTAAATGAAGCAAGCAAATTATTAGAAATAGATAGTGAATATGTAGTAGATGAAATTATCGGATTAGCATATGACCAGAAAATACATATTGAGCGTGGTCAAAATAACATAGATAATATATATCTTATACCATATTATTTATCTGAAAATGGAGTTTGCAAACAAATTATAAAATTATCACAATGTGAATTTAAACAATTAGATATAGATATAGAAAAAGAAGTTGAAGTAGTTGAAAAAGAAAATAATATAAAATTAGCGAATAATCAATTTATGGCTGTTAAAGAAGCTATAAATGGAGGGGTAGTAGTTATTACAGGAGGACCAGGTACTGGTAAGACTACTACAATTAATACAATAATAAGTGTATTTGAAAATTGTGGACAAGAAGTTGTACTAGCTGCACCTACAGGAAGAGCAGCAAAAAGAATGAGTGAAACTTCTAATAAGGAAGCTAAGACTATACATAGATTATTAGAAATGGGATATGCTACAGACTCAGAAGAAATGGTATTTATGAAAGATGAAGATGACCCAATTAAAGCAGATGTAATTATAGTAGATGAGGTATCCATGGTGGATATTGTGTTAATGTATAGTTTATTAAAAGCTATAAAGCCTGGTACTAGATTGATATTAGTTGGGGATAGTGACCAGTTACCATCTGTAGGGGCTGGAAATGTATTAAAGGATATAATTGAATCAGA
>JAFOOW010000131.1 GCA_017425305.1 Peptostreptococcaceae bacterium
ACAATACAATTTAGTAGTGATTATGCTATGAAGATTTCTATAATATCATCTTCTATAATTTGTGGGGTAGATATAATATCAATATATGCTAAAGAGGGCATACATGGTAAAGAAATATTAGTATCATATTTTCAAACTGATATAGTTATAGTAAGTGCATTTTTAGTTACTTCATGGATACTAGGAATGTATGTTAGTATAGAAAAAGAGCATAGCAAAGAATTACAAACATTAGCCAATATGGATGAATTAACAGGATTATATAATCACAGGTATTTCCAAGAAAGCTTAGAAAAAAATATAAATATAGCTAGTGAAAATAATACATGTTTATTCTTATTATTTATGGATATAGATTACTTTAAAAATTATAATGATACTAATGGACATCAAGCTGGAGATTTATTGCTTAGTGAAGTAGGGTCGATACTTAGAAATTCAGTAAGAAAAGGTGACATTGTAGCTAGGTACGGTGGAGAAGAATTTGCGGTAATACTTCCCAACACATATGAAAAAGAAGCTATTAAGATAGGTGAAAAGATAAGAATGAATATAGAAAATACTTATTTTTTAGGACAGGAAAATCAACCTAATAAAAATATAACTATGTCTATAGGAGTTTCATCATACCCACTAAGGGCAAAAAGCAAACATCAATTAATAAACACAGCAGATGATGCTTTATATAGAGCTAAATCACTAAATAAAAATAGAGTAGAACTATACTACAATGTATTAGAAGAAATCTATCAAGAAATGCATATAGATCAATATACAATTCATTCATTAAAATCACTTATAAGTAAGATAAATAAAAAAGATAGATATACTTATGGCCATACTGAAAGAGTAGTTATATATGTAGGTTGGTTAGCTGATGAATTAAATTTAAGCAATGAAGACAAATTTAATCTTAAATTAGCAGCATACTTACATGATATTGGTAAAATAGAAATATCGGCAGATATATTAAATAAAAAAGAAAGACTTACAGATGAAGAACTTGATATATTAAGGGATCATCCTGTTTTAGGTGAAAATTTAGTAAAGGAAATAGAATCATTTAGTTCCTTACTACCACTAATAAGACATCACCATGAAAAGTATGATGGAACTGGTTATCCAGATAGATTGAAAGGAGAAGAAATTCCTTATTTAGCTAGGATAATAACCATAGCAGATAGTTTTGATGCAATGACATCTCATAGACCATATAATATGAGAAAAAGTCATGAGGATGCCATGAATGAGTTAAAAAGATATTCAGGAATCCAGTTTGATCCTCAGTTAGTAGAAAAATTTACAGATATGTTAATGAAAGAAAACTCTAATAAAAATATTTAATACAAATGACTCGAAAGAGTCATTTTTTTTTATACTTGTACATATTTATTTTTAAGAGGAGGTAGATTATAATATGATTAGAATTTCTGATATAATGGATAAGGAAGTTATAAATGTTAAGAATGGAAAGAGAATGGGATATATAACAGATATAGACATGGATATAAATGAAGGTAAAATAATATCTTTCAGTATTGTTGGAGATGGAGGTATAAACCTATTCTCAAGAGGTAGTGAAAATCAAGTAGTTTTTTGGAATGATATATTAAAGATTGGATATGACACGATTATTGTAAACCAAGGATCAGATAATAGCTTAGAAGATTTCAATATATAAAGATTTATTAAAACAAAGGAGGAAGAGTCTTGCAGTGTCCATATTGTAATTATAAAGAATCTAAAGTTATAGACTCAAGACATACAGATATAGAATCTATAAGAAGAAGAAGAGAGTGTGAATCTTGCAAAAAAAGATTTACTACTTATGAAAAAATAGAATTAATACCTATAATGGTAGTGAAAAAAGATAATAGTAGAGAGAGTTTTGATAGAAATAAAATAAAAAATGGAATATTAAAATCATCAGAAAAAAGACCAGTATCAATGGAACAAATAGAAGATATCATCATGTATATAGAAAATGATATAAATAGAAAAGGTATATCTGAAATACAAAGCGATACAATTGGTGAAATGGTAATGGATAAACTAAAAGATGTTGATGAAGTTGCTTATGTTAGATTTGCATCTGTATATAGACAATTTAAGGATATAAATACATTTGTAAACGAGCTAAAAAACATATTAATAGAAAAAGGTGATACTAATGACAAATTATATAAACTTTAAACATATAAATGAAAAATATAACTTTATAAAGCTTGCATTTACAAATATAAATGTAGATATGAAAAATAAGGATGATAGAAAATCTATATGTAAGGATTTAGATTTAAACTATGATAATTTAACTTATAACAATCAAACTCACTCAGATATAGTAAATGTAGTAAATAATAGTAATATAGGAGAAGTAAAAGATGGAGATGCACTAGTTACTAACCTAACTAAAACACCATTACTTATATTTGTAGCAGATTGTGTGCCAGTAGCTTTAATTGATACTAAAAATAAAGCTATTGCTTTATGTCATGCAGGTTGGAGAGGTACATACTCAAAAATAACTAAAAATGCTATAGATAAAATGATTAAGCTATACAATACTAATCCTGAAGATATAGTGTGTGCTATAGGTCCATCAATAGGAAGCTGTTGTTATGAAGTTTCTAAAGATTTAATTGAAAAATTTAACACAATTATTACAAATAAGGAAGAAAAATTCTATATAATTAGAGAAGACAAGTATTATCTAGACTTATGGAAAGTAAATGAATTAATATTACAAGAATGTGGAATTAAAAAAGAGAATATAACAAATTTAAATATATGTACAAGTTGTAATAGTGATAAGTTTCATTCATATAGAAAACATAACCAAACATCAGAGAGACTTGGTATGATACTTGAAATAGAGTAGAGAGGGGTTATCAACTTAAGATGAATGCAAAAGTACTCGTTATAGATGATGAAAAGCATATTGTTGAATTACTAAAGTTTAATCTAGAGACAATGAATTATGAAGTATTTTCTTCTTATGATGGATTTGATGGATTTATAAAAGCTAAAGAAGTAAAGCCACACCTAATTTTATTAGACTGGATGCTACCAAATATAAGTGGTATTGATGTTTTAAAGAAAATAAGAAGTGACAAAGAACTTCAAAGTATACCTGTAATAATGTTAACAGCTAAAAATACAGAACATGATAAAATAGAAGGTTTAGATGTAGGAGCAGATGATTATATAACTAAACCATTTAGTATAAAAGAATTACTAGCAAGAATAAATTCTGTTTTAAGAAGATATAATGTAAACAACACAAATACGGTTGATATTTTGACAATAAATAATCTTAAGATAGATTTACAAAAGCATGAAGTATTAAAAAATAATGAAAGAATAGAATTAACATTTAAAGAATTTGAGCTATTAAGACTACTATTAGAAAATAGAGGCAAAGTTTTATCAAGAAATTATCTATTAGATAAGATATGGGGATATGAATATTATGGTGAAACAAGAACTGTAGATGTTCATATAAGGCATTTAAGAAAAAAGATTGAAAATGATAGTGACAAGTATATAGAAACTATTAGAGGTGTAGGATATAAGATAGATTAGGAGATATAAAAATATGCAGAATGATACTATATATTTTATAATAATCCTAGTATCTATTATAATTTCTATTATATCAATAAGATATACCTTAAATTTAAGAAATTATCTGAAAGAATTTATGTATGTATCTAAAAAAATTAGCAATAGAGAGTTTCATACCAAAATAAATATTTCAGCAAAAGGTGAACTAGGACAATTAGTAGATAATTTTAATTATATGATAGATAAAATTGATAAAACAATACATGAAGTTGAAAGTAAAAATATACAATTGAAATCAATTGTAAAAAGTATATCACATGGTATACTTGCTATTGATATAGAGGGTAATGTTTTATTAATTAATAAAGAAGCTAAAGAAATGATAAAGGCGGATTTATCTACAAAAGTTGAAGGTAGAAATATAAATGCAGTGATAAAAGATAAAGATATTTTAAGAGAAATATCTAAATTTATAGGTTCTAATAAAAGTAATATGAGTCAAATAACTAATAAAGATGATATTGTATATAACATAAAATTAGATCCTGTATATCTTCAAAGTAGCAAAAATGTTATTATAGGTTCTATAATAAATATAGAAGATGTAACAGAACGAGTTAGACTTGAAAATATGAGAAGTGATTTTGTTGCAAATGTAACACATGAATTAAAAACACCATTAACATCTATTAGTGGATTTGTAGAAACATTAAGAATAAATGATAACATAGATATATCTACTAGAAATAGATTTCTAGGTATAATAGAAACTGAATCAGATAGATTAAAACGATTAATAGATGATATACTACTATTATCATTTATAGAAAATAAAGAGCAAGAAAGTTCTGAAGATGTAGATATATACTCTGTATTTAAAGAGGTTTATGAACTAACTTATACATCTGCAAAAGTAAAGGACATAGATATCGAATATAACTTTGAACATGAAAATATGATTATAAAATCTAATAGAGATTATATAAAACAAATATTTTTAAACTTAGTGGATAATGCTATAAAGTATACTCCAAATGGAGGAATAGTAACTACTAAGGTTAGATATGATGATAATTATATCCTAATAAAAGTTATAGATAATGGAATCGGAATATCTAAAGAAGATAAAACTAGAATATTTGAAAGATTTTATAGAGTAGATAAAGCTAGAAGTAGAGATGTAGGTGGAACAGGCCTAGGGCTTGCTATAGTCAAACATATTGTAAAATCCTTACATGGAACTATAGATGTAGAAAGTGAATTAAATATAGGAACTAAATTTATAGTTAAAATACCGAAGAAAAATTTCCTTGACTAAGGAAATTTTTTTTTGTTTTTGTACAAACTAGTATTAAATGTAAGACATAAATATATACGTATTTTTATATAAGGAGTGATAGGATGAAACAAAGTTTGTTAAATGATGCATTGTTTAGAAGAGCTTTTATAGTATCTGCAGTTATAGGTATTTTGGTTAGATTTATAGTTTTAAGAATAACAGATAAACAATATCCATCTAGGCCACAAGATTATTTAGAACAAATAATAATGTCAGGTTTAGCTGCATCATTAGGTGCAATAGCATTTCCTGCTCTTATAGATAAAGAGTTTTCAGCATTAACATTCTTTGCTGTAGCGATACAACAATTTCAAGGAGTAGCATCTCAGGAAAGGATAACTTTAAAAAATATAGATGAAAATGAGCTAGTCCCTAAAGGAGCAGCATACATAGAAGAAATAGCATCTACATATGAAGTTCGAAGTTATATAAGTTTGTTTGCATCATTAGGAGCATCTGTAATTTATATTTTTTTAGCGAGAAGATATAAATTAGAAGCTATATGGTGTGCTTTAGCAGCTACAGTGATTGGAATAATAATAGGATTAATATTTAGAAGATATTTAAGAAGAAACAGCTTAGGTGATATAGCAGATGTAGTAGAAGCGAAAATAACTTTTGAAGAATCAGCATTATTGGTAAATGAAGTATTCATTAATAATATAGGTTTGGAAGCTACAAGAAAGAGATATATAGAAGATGGGCTTGCAGTAGAAATAATACCCAAAAACATGGGTGATTTTGGAGTTATAAGTGATGTAGGACAAAGAGAAGCTATATTACATAATATTTACTTACATTTAGGTATAAATAAAGATGTAGATGAAGTAGATATAATAGCTACATCTAAAACAGATTTAAATAAAAATACAATAGTTATACCATTTATACCTATATTAAAAGATATTGAATTAATGAAGGAAGTTATAAAAAGTACACCTATAATAGAAGCGTCAAAAAATAAACAAAGTGCATATAAAAGAAAGACATCATAAAAGCTAAAGGAGTGATTTAATGGATAAAATATTTTTTATAGCAATAATAATTGGTATATTATCTAGAATTATAATGTTAAATTTAGATCAAAAACAATATCCTAGTGAACCTAATATATTATTGTCACAAATAGTTTTAGCATCTGTTGCATCAGCACTAGGAGCTTTATTAGTTCCTGCTTTAATAGAAAGGTCATATACATCTATTACATTTTTATCTTTAGCAGCAGAACAATTTAGACAAGTTAGAGAGAATAGAAGAAATGCCCTTCAACATTTAGAACAAACACAATTAGTTCAAAGAGGAGCAGCTTTTATAGAGGAAATATCCAGAACCTATGAGATTAGAAATTACATGTGCATAATAACATCTTTTATGACAGTAGGAACTTACTATATATTAACTTCAGAATTTAAAGTCAACACTAATATAGCATTAATAGTAGGTTCTTTATGTGGATTAATACTTTCATTTGTATTAAAAAAATTAATAAGGAGAAAGAGCATAGATGATATAGCTGATGTAGTACCTGTTGAGATAAGCTTTGTAGATGAAAACATATTAAAAGTAGGTGAATTAAAAGGTATTACAAATATTGGATTAAAAGAAGATAGAGAGAGATATCTATCAAAAGGATTAGGAGTGGAAATAATACCTAAAGATAATAGTTATATTAATGCAGGTATATTACTAGATCCAGGACAGAGACAGGCTATAATATATAATATATATTCAAGAATAGGTATACTTAGAGATATTAATGAACCTGCATTTGTACCACTACCTAGACGAAACCCTAAAAAACAAAGCTTAGTTATAGCATATGTACCAACTGAAAAAGATATAGATAAGTTAATAGAAGCTGTAAAGTCTGCTCCAGTATTATCTACAGCGAAAGGTAAAAATCTAGCACTTAAAAGCTATAGTACAAATAAGAAAGGAAGTGTATAGAAATGTCAAATACTACAGGATTAACAGAGTATATTTTAGCAGTTTTAACTACTGATAAAACATTTCTAGGTGGAGGCGGATGTCCTATATTTTACCTTGAAAATAATGAAGAGTTACAACAAAAGGCTTTATTAGTTTCAAAATGTGTTGGTGGAATGGTTCATGGAATATCTGAAGAAACTTTAATTGTAGTGAAGCACTAAAAGGTACCTAAAGGTACCTTTTAAATTATAGGGAATATTGACTATATTTATAAAAACATGGTATTATAATATGATATATTTACTAAAGAAGAGTAGGTGATTTAATATGGAAGTTAATGTAAAAAATACTAATAATATAATAAGTAAAGTTTATAAAAATAGTATTGCAGAAGAATTAGGAATAGAAGTTGATGATATTCTTATTAGTATAAATGGACAAAAAATCCAAGATATTATAGAATATAAATTTCTAATAAGTGATGAATATTTAGAAGTGGAAATACAAAAGAAAAATAGAGAAATATACATATATGAAATAGAAAAAGACTATGACGATGATTTAGGTATAGAATTTACTAACCCTATTATAGATAAAGCAAAAAGTTGTAGAAATAAATGTGTATTTTGTTTTATAGATCAATTACCAAAAGGAATGAGAGAAACTCTTTATTTTAAAGATGATGATTCAAGATTATCATTCTTACAAGGAAACTTTGTAACTCTTACTAATATGAGTGAAGAAGATATAAATAACATCATTAAGTATAGAATAAGTCCAATAAATATATCAGTTCATACAACTAATCCAGATTTAAGAGTTAAGATGTTAAATAACAGATTTGCAGGAAAGTTATATTCAATAATGGAAAGACTAGCAGAAGCTCAAATAACAATGAACTGTCAGATAGTTCTATGTCCAGGAATAAATGATGGAGAAGAGTTAAAAAGAACTATAAGTGATTTATCTAATCTGTATCCATATGTTAATAGTACAGCTATAGTTCCAGTTGGAATAACTAGACATAGAGATCATTTACCTAACTTAACTATATTTAATGAAGAAACAGCAGGTAAAACTATAGATTTAATAAATGAAATACAATCTGAATATTTATCTAAAATAGGAACTAGATTTGTATTCTTATCAGATGAATTTTATATAATTGCAAATAGAGATCTTTTAGAATATGATGAGTATGAAGGTTTTATACAATTTGAAAATGGTGTTGGAATGATTAGAAAATTTGACACTGAAATAAAACAATACTTAGAAAGTATACCTAAAGGTATATTAACAACAAAGAAAAGAGTATCTATAGCAACAGGTTCATCTGCATATGAATTTATGAAGTCGGTTGCAAATTATGTGATGGACAAGATAGATAATATTGAAATAAATGTATATAAGATAACTAATAATTTCTTCGGAGACACAATAACTGTATCGGGATTAATAACAGCTACAGACATAATAGATCAATTAAAAGATATAGACTTAGGAGATAAATTATATATTCCAAGAAATATGTTAAAAGCAGATGAAGAAATATTCTTAGATAATATAACATTAGAAGAATTAAAAGAAAGATTAAATATAGACGTTAAACCTTGCCTAAGTGAAGGGAAAGACTTTATAGATAAAATTTTAGGTTAAGAAAGGAGAATATTATGAGTAGTAATAGACCAGTAGTTGCAGTTGTAGGAAGACCTAACGTTGGTAAATCTACACTATTCAACAAGTTAGCAGGAAAAAGAATATCAATAGTAGAGGATACACCAGGAGTAACAAGAGATAGAATATTCACAGAAGTTGAGTGGTTAAATAAATACTTCACACTTGTTGATACAGGAGGTATAGAGCCAGAAAGTAGCGATATAATACTATCTCAAATGAGAAGCCAAGCTATGCTTGCAATGGATATGGCTCACGTTATAATGTTTGTTGTTGATGGTAAAGCAGGGTTAACAGCAGATGATAAAGAAATAGCTCAAATATTAAGAAAAACAAATAGACCAGTAATATTAGTTGTTAATAAAATAGATAGCCAAAGCCAATATGATAATGTATATGATTTCTATGAATTAGGATTAGGAATGCCATATGCTATATCAAGTGCTAATAGTATGGGATTAGGTGATTTATTAGATGAAGTAGTTGCTAATTTCCCAGAAGGATTAGATACTGAATATGATGAAGATATAATAAAGGTTGCTATAACAGGTAAACCAAATGCAGGTAAATCTTCTATATTAAATAATATATTAGGTGAAGAAAGAGTAATAGTTAGTCCAATAGCTGGAACAACTAGAGATGCAATAGATACTTACTTCGAACAAGGAGATAATAAATTCCTTTTAATAGATACAGCAGGTCTTAGAAGAAAGAGTAAGATATATGAAAATATAGAAAAATATAGTGTAATAAGATCTATGAGTGCTGTAGATAGAGCAGATGTTGTTCTTATAGTAATAGATGCAACTCAAGGAGTTACAGAACAAGATACAAAGGTTGCGGGAATAGCACATGATGAAGGAAAAGCATGTTTATTTGTTGTTAATAAGTGGGACTTAATAGAAAAGAATGACAAGACTATGAACTTATATACAAATGAAATAAGAGAGAAATTCCCATTCATGTCGTATGCTCCAATAGTATTTGTTTCAGCTAAGACAAATCAAAGAATGAATAAGATATTAGAAACAGTAACATATATAGCAGAAGAACATGCTAAGAGAGTTCCAACATCTACATTAAATGATGTTATAGGGGAAGCAGTACTTCTTAACCAACCGCCTTCAGATAAAGGTAAGAGGTTAAAAATATACTATGGATCTCAAACAGGTACTCAACCACCTAAGTTTACATTATTTATAAATGATAGAGAGCTTACTCACTTCTCATACCAAAGATATCTTGAAAATAAGATAAGAGAAAACTTTGGATTTGAAGGTACACCTGTAAGATTTGATTATAAAGAAAAGAGAAAATAACAAAATATTAGGGGGATTAGTATGATTGGATATATTATAATTATTGTAGCTTCATATCTTTTAGGAAATATATCAACGTCATATATAATTGCAAAAAAAATGTTAGGTGTTGATATAAGAACACAAGGATCAGGAAATGCAGGCTCTACTAATGCTTTAAGAGTTCTAGGTAAAAAAGCTGGTGCAATGACTTTTATAGGAGATTTATTAAAAGGTATGATAGCTGTTTTTATAGCTAAGGTAGTAGCTAATATTATCAATGTAGATACAACAACAGCAGCATATATTGCAGTTGTATTTGTTGTAGCAGGACATAACTGGCCAGCACTTTTAGGATTTAAAGGTGGTAAAGGTGTTGCTACATCATTAGGTGCAATGATAGCTATAAATCCTATAATAGCACTAAGTTGCTTTGCTGTTTTTGGAGTTATTGTTTATTTTACTAAATATGTATCTCTAGGATCGGTACTTAGTATTTCTATATCACCTATAATAATGTTAGCACTTAAAAATTATAAAGGTGTTTTAGTAACATTATTTTTAGCACTATCAGTTACATATACTCATAGAGAAAATATAAAGAGATTATTAAATGGAACTGAAAGAAAAATAGGTGAAAAGAAATAACATTTAATTTTATTTAGGTGGTGTCTTAATGGAAAAAGTTTGTGTATTAGGAGCTGGAAGTTGGGGTACAGCATTAGCATTAGTAGTAGCTAAAAAAGGATACAATGTATCTATGTGGACCCTAAATGAAGAACAATGCAATAAAATAAATAAAGACAAAGAAAATATAGACTATCTTCCAGGAGTAGTTATACCAGACAATATAGTAGTAACTACTAATATAGAAGAAGCTGTTAAAGATGGAACTATAATAGTATTAGCAGTTCCATCGCAAGCTATAAGAAGTGTTTGTAAACAAATAAAACCATTTGTAAAAGATAAGCAAATACTTGTTGATGTAGCTAAAGGATTAGAAAAAGGTACAGGATTAAGATTATCGGATGTATGTAATCAAGAACTTCCAAATAATAAATATGTAGTTCTTTCTGGACCTTCTCATGCAGAAGAAGTATCTAGAGATATACCAACAACAGTAGTTGTATCTTCAGAAGATATACATATAGCAGAAATAGTACAAGATAAATTCATGAGCCCTAAATTTAGAGTATATACAAACCCTGATGTAGTA
>JAFOOW010000132.1 GCA_017425305.1 Peptostreptococcaceae bacterium
AGCAATAGGTTGTATAGAATATGATGATTTAAGTAAAAAAATAGTATTTGGATTAAAATATCATAAAAAGACATTTATGAAATCTTATATAGTAGAAATAATGCTAGATAAACTAAGCATAGAGAATATAAATTTTGACTATATATTATATGTACCTCTACATAAAAAAAGAGAGAGGAAAAGAGGATTTAATCAATCTAAGATAATAGCTAATCAATTAGGTAAAGAGCTAGGAATAGAAGTATTAGATATATTAGAAAGAAGTAAAAATACAAGAAGATTATTTGAACTAGATGAAAAAGAAAGAAAAAAAGAATTAAAAAATGTATTTAAAATAAGTAAAGATATAGAAAACTATACAAATAAAAATATACTATTGATAGATGATATATTCACAACAGGAAGTACAGTAAATGAAATATCTAAATTATTAAAATTAAATGGTATAAATGAAGTGTATATTTTTACATTTTTGACTAAAGTAAATAGTTATTGACATATTTCGTATAAAATATTAAAATAGACTAGTAATATATTAGGTCTGTGGTTGAAAGTTCATGCCAGTTGCAGGCGAAAGGACCCACGTAAGTTAATTCTAAAAATGGGATTAATGATCATGGTGCAGCTTAGAAGTAAGACCTGCCGACATTAAAGTCGAGAGAGTCAGTAGTGCGGCGAACCCAAGCGAAATCTCCAGCAGGCGAGTGTGGGGGCAAAGACCAGGTCAGCTATATATGTTACATAAAGTACCTTTTAGGTGCTTTTTTTTTATCTAAAATTATTATATAAATAAAGAAAAATTATAAAATTATCCTATTATACGACAAGAATAAACAAATTAATAACAGATAAACATAAGTTCTGTGGATATTATATAATGTAAGAATGTGTAGAAATTAAGGCATTATAAGTTATTAACAATTTTATTCACATTATCCACAGGTGTTTTTATCAATAAATCCACATTATATATAGACGTATAGTTTTTAAATATAGAAATAATTAAATTAATATTGAATATTATAATTATAAGAAGTGAAAAATAAAATTAAAGGATATTAAATTAGAAAATAGAAACTAATAAGTATAACAAGTTATACAGTTACAATCTGAAGGGAGATGTTCTTATGAGAATAATAATATCTGGTAAACAAATGGAATTAACAGACCCTATAAAAGTTGCAATAGAGGAGAAGTTAGGAAGATTAGATTATTACCTTCATCCAGAAACAGAAGTTAAAGTTACTGTTAGTGCTAAAAAAGCAAGACAAAAAGTAGAAGTTACTATAATACCTATAAGTGGTCCTATAATAAGAGCAGAGGACAGTGAAGAAAGCTTATATGCTGCTATAGACATAGTTTATGACAAATTAAATAAACAATTAAGAAAATATAAAAAGAGAGTTCAAGATAGACATCACTCAAATGAAAGTATAAGATTTAATCATATAGAAGATTTAGAAGCAGTTGATTTAGAAGAAAATGAAAATCCTATAGAGATTTCGATAGATAGAAGAAAGAAATTTGATATGAAACCAATGAGTGAAGAAGAAGCTGTTCTACAAATGGATTTACTTGGTCATAATTTCTATATGTTTAGAAATATAAAAACAGATGAAATATCTATTGTTTACAAGAGAAAAAATGGTGGATATGGTATGATAGAACATGAGTAGAAGTTAATTTAGCTAAAAGCTATCGATAAATATATATATCGATAGCTTTTTTAAATATAAAATATAATAGTTTTATGGTAAAATGTATATTATACATAAAATGGACAGGAGAGATAAAACATGGGTTTTTTAGATAGTATATTTAATATAGCAGATAAAAAAGAAATGAAAAAATTTAATAAGATAGTAGATGAGATAGATGCTTTAGAACCAAAGTTCCAAGCAATGTCAGATACAGAGTTAAAAAATATGACTAATGTATTTAAAGAAAGACTTGCTAATGGGGAAACTTTAGATGATATTTTAGTAGAAGCATTTGCTGTTACAAGAGAAGCATCAAGAAGAGTACTAGGCATGAGACAGTATAGAGTACAGCTTATAGGGGGAATAGTACTACATCAAGGAAGAATAGCTGAAATGAAAACAGGTGAAGGTAAAACATTAGTTGCAACTGCACCAGTTTACTTAAATGCTCTTACAGGAAAAGGTGTACACGTAGTTACAGTAAATGATTACTTAGCAAATCGTGATAAAGAGCAAATGAGTAAATTATATGAATTTTTAGGTATGACAGTTGGAGTTATACTGCATGGACAAAATCCAGAAGAAAGAAGAGCTCAATACAACTGTGATATCACATATGGAACGAATAACGAATATGGATTTGACTATTTAAAAGATAACATGGTTATACACAAAGAGCAAATGGTTCAGAGAGAACTAAACTATGCAATAGTGGATGAGGTTGACTCTATATTAGTAGATGAAGCTAGAACACCACTTATAATATCAGGACCTGGAGATAAATCTACTCACTTATATGCAGATGCAAATACATTTGTACATACTTTAAAAGAAGATAACTATGAAATAGATGAAAAACAAAAATCAGTTTCATTAACAGCTTCAGGGATACAAAAAGCAGAAATATACTTTAGTGTAGAAAATATAACAGATATAAATCATATGGAATTATATCACCATATAAATCAAGCATTAAAAGCTCATAAAATAATGAAGTTAGATGTTGATTATGTTGTTAGAGATGGTGAAATAGTTATAGTTGATGAATTTACAGGAAGATTAATGTTTGGTAGAAGATACTCAGAAGGATTACATCAAGCAATAGAAGCTAAAGAAGGAATGAAAATTCAAAGAGAATCTAAAACATTAGCTACTATAACATTCCAAAACTACTTTAGAATGTATAAGAAACTATCAGGAATGACTGGTACAGCTAAAACAGAAGAAGAAGAATTTAAGGCTATATACAAAATGGATGTTGTTCAAATACCAACAAACAAGCCAATATTAAGAGAAGATTTAGCTGATAGTGTATATAAAAATGAATTAGGTAAGTTTAATGCAGTTGTTGAAGATATAATAGAAAGACATAAAAATCAACAACCTGTATTAGTAGGTACAGTTTCTATAGAAAAATCAGAAGTATTATCTACTCTTTTAAAGAGAAGAGGAGTAAAACACTCTGTATTAAATGCAAAGCAACACCATAAAGAAGCAGAAATAGTTGCTCAAGCAGGTAGACTAGGAGCAGTAACTATAGCTACTAATATGGCAGGACGTGGTACAGATATAGTTCTAGGAGGAAATCCTCAATTCTTAACTAAAAAAGAAATGAAGAAAATGGGATACTCTGATGAAATAATAAACTTAGTAGATGTAGATGTTGAAAACTTAGAAGTAGAATTAACAGAAGAAGCTGTAAAAGCAAGACAAGATTATGAAAAAATATTAGTTAAATATAAAGAACAAACAGCAGAAGAACAAAAGCAAGTTATGGAAGCTGGAGGTTTAGCGATAATAGGTACAGAAAGACATGAGTCTAGAAGAATAGATAATCAGCTACGTGGACGTGCTGGTCGTCAAGGAGACCCAGGTAGCTCAAGATTCTATATAAGTTTAGAAGATGAACTTATGAGACTATTCGGAAGTGAAAGAATATCTGGAATGGTTGAGAAAATAGGTTTAGAAGATGATATGCCAATAGAAGCTAAAATGTTAACTAAATCTATAGAAAGTGCTCAAAAGAAAGTAGAAGGAAGAAACTTCGGTATAAGAAAGCACGTTCTTCAATATGATGATGTAATGAACAAGCAAAGAGAAATCATATATGCAGAGAGAAGACGTGTTTTAGAAGGTGAAAACCTAGAAGAACAAGTACAAGAAATGATAAAAGGTATGATAGAATCAGCATACGATATGTATAAAGCTGAAGATGCTTTAGATGTTGAAGGTTTCAAAGGACATCTTTATCATACATTTATGCCTAATGGAAGTATAGAAATAGAGAATCTTGAAAAAATGAATAAAGAAGAAGCGATATCAGCAGTTTATGAAATAGCTTCAAGAATATACTCTGAAAAAGAAGAAATGATAGGCTCAGATAGAATGAGAGAAATAGAAAGAGTTATACTTCTTCAAGCAGTTGATGCACATTGGATAGACCATATAGATGCTATGGACCAATTACGTCAAGGTATAGGTTTAAGAGCTATAGGACAACAAGACCCAGTTATAGCATATAAGATGGAAGGATTCGATATGTTTGATGCTATGA
>JAFOOW010000133.1 GCA_017425305.1 Peptostreptococcaceae bacterium
AAATATAAAAAATAATATTAATATAATGTAAACTACATAATAATTAATATTCTAAAAAATGAGAGTTAAATTATAATTATGAAATTGCTTGATAATACAGTAGTCAATTGAAAAGTGGGGGGAAAGGGTTTTGAAAAATGGAAAGGTTATATTAAACACAAGTTGGTGCAAAGGTTGTGGAATTTGTGTAGAGTACTGTCCTAAAAATATACTTAAACTAGAGCAAAATGTAATAAGTATAGAAGATCAAGATAAATGTATACTTTGTGGATTATGTGAACTTAGATGTCCAGATTATGCAATACATATATCAAAGGATAATGAGTAATCAAGGGGGAAAAGAATATGCCAAAAAAAGTAAAATTATTACAAGGTAATGAAGCTTGTGTACATGGAGCATTGTATGCAGGTATGAAATTCTTTGCAGGTTACCCAATAACACCATCAACTGAAATAGCAGAAATATCATCATTTATGCTACCTAAAGTTGGAGGCAAGTTTATACAAATGGAAGATGAGATAGCTTCTATGGCAGCTACTATAGGAGGCTCACTTACAGGATTAAAATCAATGACAGCTACAAGTGGACCAGGTTTTTCATTAAAGCAAGAAAATATAGGATATGCAGCTTTAGCTGAGGTTCCATGTGTTATAGTAAACGTTCAAAGATGTGGACCAAGTACAGGCCTTCCTACTTCTGTTGCACAAGGTGATTTAATGCAAGCTAAATGGGGTACTCATGGAGATCATCCAATAATAGCTTTATCACCGACAACAGTTAGAGATACTTTTGATTTGACTGTGAAAGCGTTTAACTTTTCTGAAAAATATCGTACACCAGTTATTTTATTATTAGATGAAGTAATTGGACATATGAGAGAGAGAGTAGAAATACCTGAAGAAAATGAATTAGAAGTATTTGATAGAATTAAAGTTACAGTTCAAAAAGATGAATATAAAGCATATGATAACTCAACTCTAGTGCCTCCAATGGCAAACTTCTCAGATGGATATAGATATCATGTAACAGGTCTTATGCATGATGAAACAGGATTCCCAACAAATAGTACAGAAAAAACTAAACAATTAATGGATAGATTAATGAATAAAATAGAACACAACTTAGATGACATATTAATATATGATGAATATAAAACAGAAGACTGTGACGAATTAATAGTAACATTTGGTTGTATGAGTAGATGTAGTAAAGATGCAGTAGATATGTTAAGAGAACAAGGTATAAAAGTAGGATTATTTACTGCTAAAACTGTATGGCCATTCCCAGATGAAAAAGTAAATGAATTAAGTAAAAATGTTGAAACAATATATGTTCCAGAATTAAACTATGGTCAAATGAAGCTTGAAGTCGAAAGAGTAAGAGATAAAAAATGTCAAGTTATAGGTATAAATAAATATAATGGAGACGTTATAACACCAGAGGAAATAGTGGATAGAGTAATGGAGGTGGTAAAATGCCGAGTAACGTTATAGAAAATAACTTTAGAACAGATAGATTACCACATATATGGTGTCCAGGATGTGGTCATGGTATTTTAATGAGAGCTATAGCTGTAGCTATAGAAGAATTAGGATTAGATAAAGATAAGGTATGCATAGTTTCAGGGATAGGATGTTCTTCAAGGGCTTCAGGATATTTAAACTTTAATACACTCCATACTACTCATGGTAGAGCTATACCATTTGCTACAGGTGTTAAATTTGCAAATCCAGATATGCATGTAATAGTTGTAACAGGAGATGGAGATTGTACAGCTATAGGAGGAAATCATCTTATACATGCATGTAGAAGAAATATAGATATAACTACAATAGTATTTAATAATAATATTTATGGTATGACAGGAGGGCAATACTCTCCAACTACAAACACTAATGACTTAGCTACAACTGCACCTTTTGGAAATATAGATAAACCATTTGATATATGTGATTTAGCTATAGGAGCAGGAGCTACATTCGTTGCAAGGTCAACTGCATATCATGCTAAGCAAGCTATAGAACATATTAAAAAAGGTATAAATAATAAAGGATTCTCTTTAATAGAAGGTATGAGCTTATGTCCTACGTATTATGGAAGAAAAAATAAAAAAGGTTCAGCAGTTCAATTGATGAATATGTTAAAAGATAATTATGTAGATGTAGCACTTAAAGATAAGCTACCTACAGAAAAATTAGAAAATAAAATGTTCTATGGTGTATTTAAAAATACTAATATGCCAGAATATACTGAAGAATATGAAAAAATAATAAATAAATTTAAATAAAATTTAAGGAGATTGAATTATGAGAAGAGAAATAAGGCTTAGCGGTTCTGGTGGGCAAGGGCTTATTTTAGCTGGCATAATACTTGCAGAAGGTGCTATACTTTCAGATTTAAACTCTGTTCAAACTCAATCATATGGACCAGAAGCTAGAGGTGGAGCAAGTAAATCAGAGGTAATAATAAGTGATAAAGATATAAATTTCCCAAAAGTTAGAGAAGCAGATATACTATTATGTTTAACTCAAAAATCTTTTGATGAGTACTCTAATACTATTAAAGATAATGGAATTATAGTTATAGATTCTTCTGTAAATGAAAGTGATATAGAAGATAAAACTGTAAAATTATTAAAGCTTCCGATAATAGAAACTGCTAAAGTTGAATTAGAGAAAGAAATGGTTGCCAATATAGTAGCTTTAGGTGTTATGAATGAAATAATAGACTCAGTTGATTCAGATATGTTAAAGAAAGCTATATTGGCTAGAGTACCAAAAGGAACAGAAGAATTAAATGAAAAAGCTTTTGAACTAGGTAGTTTATTAGTTAAAGGTAGATAAATATTTTATTATTAAAATACTATAAATTTATGTAAAAAAATGAAAAATGTAAGTTAATAGTG
>JAFOOW010000134.1 GCA_017425305.1 Peptostreptococcaceae bacterium
AGTATATGAAACAAAGGAAACTCCTAAACCAAGTCTAACCATCTCTTTTATTGCTTCATTAGATGCTATATAAGCTATAGTATTTAATTGATTTATACGAAATTTATGTTCTTTTAATTTACTTTCTATTAGATTTTGGGTACCAGAACCTTCTTTTCTCATTATAAAATTAAAATTTGTTAAATTCTCTAAATTTAATAGCCCATCAGAGCTTTCTATATTAATATCAGATGGAGTTATTAAAACTAACTCATCATCTATTAAATCTATATATTCAACTTGATCATTATTTGGTATAGAACCAACTAAACCAAAACTAACTCTTTCATTTAAAATTTCTGAAATAGCATACTTTGAATCATAATGACTTATATTAAATTTTACATCTGGATATTCTGTTGAAAAAGATTTTAAAAAATCTGGAAGCACATAAGTTTCTGGTATAGAACTACAGGCAATATCTATAGCCCCCTCTATTTTACCTTCGTACTCCTTTATATCATAAATAGCTCTTTTACAATTATTTAAAATGTAAATAGCATGTTCAAATAATATTTCACCTTGTTTAGTAAGTGTAATTATTTTATTGTTTCTATTTACAAGTATAGTCCCTAATTCTTTTTCTAAATTTTGTATATGTGCACTAATTGTAGGCTGTGTAAGAAATAGCTCCTTAGCTGCCTTAGAAAAACTTTGATATTTAGCAACAGCTACAAAGATTTCTAATTGTTTTAAATCCATAAATTTTACCCCCATAAAATTAATAGTTATATTATAACATAAAATAATAAAATTAAAAAATATGTAAAAATATGGATAAAAATATAAAGTTGAATAATTTTATTTTTATATTTTAAACATAGCCTCCTTATAAATATATTTATTTGAATAGATATACTTATAATGCAAATAATATATAGGTAGAAACTTACAATATAAGTCTATTTTATTAATAATTCTAAGGAGGATTAACTATATGGCAAAACAGCTTATGACTATAGATGGTAATACAGCTGCAGCACATGTTGCGTATGCATTTACAGAAGTTGCATCTATATTCCCTATAACACCATCATCTACAATGGCAGAAGTAGTTGATGAATGGGCAGCACAAGGAAGAAAAAATATATTTGGACAAGTAGCAAGTGTAGTTGAAATGCAATCAGAAGCAGGAGCAGCAGGAGCATTTCATGGATCTCTTCAAGCAGGTGCTTTAACAACTACATTTACAGCATCTCAAGGATTATTATTAATGATACCAAATATGTATAAGGTTTCAGGAGAATTATTACCAGGTGTATTTCATGTAAGTGCTAGAACTATAGCATCTCAAGCATTATCTATATTCGGAGATCATCAAGACGTTATGGCAGCAAGACAAACTGGATGTGTATTATTAGCATCAGGTTCTGTACAAGAAGTAGCAGATATAGCACCAGTTGCTCATTTAGCAGCTATAAAAGGTAGATTACCATTTATACATTTCTTTGATGGATTTAGAACATCACATGAAATACAAAAAATAGAAGTTCTTGATTATGAAGACTATGGAAAATTAATAGATCAAAAAGCATTAAAAGAATTTAGAGATAGAGCTTTATCACCAAATCATCCTGTAACAAGAGGAACAGCTCAAAACTCTGACGTATTCTTCCAAAATAGAGAAGCATCTAATAAATTCTATGAAGATATAGTACCTATAGTTGAAGAATATATGAATGAAATGGCTAAACTAACAGGAAGAAAACATAGCTTATTTAATTATTATGGTGCACAAGATGCTAAGTACATAATAGTTGCAATGGGTTCAGTAACTGAAACAATAGAAGAAACTATAGATTATTTAAATGCACCAGGTGAAAAATATGGTTTAGTTAAAGTTCATTTATATAGACCATTCTCAGTAAAACATCTTATGGAAGCTATTCCAAGTAGTGCAGAAAGAATATGTGTTTTAGATAGAACTAAAGAACCTGGTTCTATAGGAGAACCATTATATCTAGATGTAAAAGCTGCATTCTATGATAATGAAAAATCTCCAATGATAATAGGTGGTATATATGGATTAGCATCTAAGGATACTACTCCAGCTCATATAAAGGCTATATATGA
>JAFOOW010000135.1 GCA_017425305.1 Peptostreptococcaceae bacterium
AGGAAGGCATTGGATAGATAATAAACTTATAAATAAAGAAGTTAATAAAAATAATATAAAATATACAAAACAATGTATAGTTTATAAAGAAATAAAAGGAAAACTTATAAAAAGTTATGAAAATTGGTATAAAGAAAAAGAAATAATAATAAAAATTCCAATGACTATAGAATACAAATAAAGGGTATCAATAAGATACCCTTTTTATTATATTTATTTAAGTTTATTAATTATAGAATTAAGATTTACTATTAAATCACCCATATTAGATAAATCCTCACTATCCAAATTTGAAATTTTATCTAATAATATATTTTTTAAATTTTTCTCATGAGCATTAGCTATTTCATAAGCTTTTTGCGTTAACTGTATCCTTATAATTCTTCTATCATTACAATCTTCTTGTCTACAAACTAAATCCTCTTTGATAAGCTTGTCTATAATAGGTGTCATGTTAGGCTTAGATATACATAAGCTTGATGCAATATCAGAAATTGATGATGACCCATTATTCATAAGATGAAAAATAACTTTTACATGAGATGGTGGGAGTGGTGAACACTTAACCATCTTAGATGAACTGAAAAGTTTACTATTTAATTGAATGATTAAAGAAAATAAATTATCAGATATTTTTGTTAAATCTATATTATTCATTGGATAAAACTCCTTTAAAAGTTACATTTATAGTATTTAAGTATAGTATAAACTAAAATAACAATTTATACAAATTAAAAAGTTATTGATATATAATACTTTTAAATATATAATAGTTATAAAAATATAACTAAAAAAGAATGGAGATTGTACAATGCTGAAATTGATTAAACACTTAAAAGGTTCAGTATGTTCTATTATTCTTATAGTAGGGCTTTTGATTATTCAGGCAGTATGTGACTTATCACTACCTGATTATACGTCAAATATAGTTAATATAGGTATACAACAAGGTGGTGTTGAAAATGCACTTCCAAAGGCTATAAGAAAAAGTGAGTTAGAAAAACTAACTATGTTTATGGATAGCAAGGATAAAAAAGAAGTAGAAAATAATTATAAACTCTTAGATAAAAATGACTTATCTCAGAGTGAATATGATAAATACTTAAAAAAATATCCTGATTTAAAAAATGAAGATATATATACACTAAATATAAAAGATGAAAAAAATACAGATGAAATAAACAATATAATGGGTAAATCTATACTTATAGCATCTGGATTAGAAGAAAATAAAGCTGATATATTAAAACAAATGTCGGCACAAGGATTACCAGTAGATAAAAATACAGATATAGTGGATGTATTTAAAATGATGCCTCAAGAGCAAATACAAGGTATTCAAAAAGAAATGACTAAAAAGTTTGATGATTTACCTGAAAGTATGATAACTCAAGCGGCAGTTTCATATGTTCAAAATGAATATAAAGCAATAGGAATGAATACTGATAAGCTTCAAAATAATTATATATTAGTAGCTGGAGCTAAAATGGTAGGAGTGGCACTTGTAAGTATGGCTTCAACTGTATGTGTAGGTTACTTAGGAGCTAGAGTAGCAGCTAAAATGGGTAGAAACTTAAGAAAACAAGTATTCTCAAAAGTTGTATCTTTCTCAAATAATGAGTTAGATAAATTCTCAACTGCATCACTTATAACTCGTAGTACAAATGATATACAACAAGTACAAATGTTAATGGTAATGTTATTAAAGGTTGTATTCTATGCACCAATATTAGCATTAGGTGGTGTTATTAAGGTATTAAATACAGATACATCAATGGCTTGGATAATAGGGGTTGCAGTATTAGCAATATTATCAGTAGTACTATTATTATTTGGATTAGTTATGCCTAGATTTAAGGTAGCTCAAAAGTTAGTTGATAGACTTAACTTAGTTACTCGTGAAATATTAACAGGTATGTTAGTAATAAGAGCATTTAATACAGAAAAGCATGAAGAAAAGAGATTCGATAAAGCTAATACAGACTTAACGAAAACTAATATGTTTGTTAATAGAGCAATGTCGATGATGATGCCAACTATGATGCTTATAATGAATATAATAACAATACTTATAGTATATAATGGTGCTAAAAGTGTTGATGCAGGAAGTATGCAAGTAGGTAATATGATGGCATTTATACAATATACAATGCAAATTATAATGTCATTCTTAATGATATCTATGGTATCAATAATGTTACCTCGTGCATTAATATCTATCCAACGTATAGATGAAATATTAATAACAGATAACTCAATAAAAGATATAGATAATGAAGTTTCTATAGATGAAGATAAAAAAGGAATAATTGAATTTAAAAATGTATGCTTTAGATATCCAAATGCAGAAGAAGATGTACTAAGCAATATATCATTTACTGCAAATGCAGGAGAAACAACAGCATTCATAGGAAGTACGGGTAGTGGTAAGAGTACATTAGTAAACTTAATACCACGTTTCTATGATGTTACTAGTGGAGAAGTATCAATTGATGGAATTGATATAAAGGATTTAAAACAATATGATTTAAGAAAAAAAATAGGATATGTACCTCAAAAAGCAGTGTTATTCTCAGGTACTATAGATAGTAACTTAAGATATGGTAAAGTAGATGCAACTAATGAAGAAATAGAAAAAGCATCTAGAATATCTCAGGCAAAAGAATTTATAGAAGCTAAACCAGATAAGTTAGAATCTGAAATAGCTCAAGGTGGAACTAACGTTTCTGGAGGACAAAAGCAAAGATTATCTATTGCAAGAGCAATAGCTAAAGAGCCAGAAATTTATATATTTGATGATAGTTTCTCAGCACTAGATTTAAAAACTGATAAAGCACTTAGAAAATCATTAAATGAAGAAACTAAAGATGCTACAGTTTTAATAGTAGCTCAAAGAATCAGTACTATAATGAATGCAGATAAAATAGTAGTTCTTGATGAAGGTAAAGTAGTTGGTTGTGGAACTCACAATGAACTTATAGAAAACTGTCAAGTATATCAAGAAATAGCTTTATCACAACTTTCAAAGGAGGAGTTGTCTAATGCCAAATAATGAAAATAAAAAAAGAACACCTATGGGTGGAGGTCATGGACATGGCCACGGTATGGGAGGAGGAGAAAAAGCTAAAGATTTTAAAGGAACAATGAAAAATCTTTTTGAGTATCTAAAACCATATAGATTATCAATGTTAGTTGTAATAATATTTGCAATAGGAAGTGCTACATTCTCTATAGTAGGGCCAAAGGTATTAGGTAAAGCAACTACAAAAATATTTGAAGGTTTAATGAATAAGGTAAGTGGAAATAGTCTTGGAATGGACTTTGATTATATAGGAAAAATATTACTTATATTACTAGGACTTTATGTAATAAGTGCGATATTCTCATATATTCAAGGATTTATAATGTCTGGTATTTCACAAAAGGTTTCATATAACCTTAGAAAAGCAATATCAGAAAAAATAAATCGTATGCCACTAAAATATTTTGATAGTAAAACTCATGGAGAAGTATTATCTAGAGTTACAAATGATATAGATACTTTAAGTCAGAACTTAAACCAAAGTTTATCTCAAGTAATATCATCAACTACTACTATAATAGGGGTACTTATAATGATGTTATCTATAAGTGTTCAAATGACACTTGTATCATTAATTATGCTTCCTGTATCTATGATACTTATAATGTTAGTAGTTAAAAAGTCTCAAAAATACTTCAAGCAACAACAAGAATACTTAGGTCATGTTAATGGTCAAGTAGAAGAAGTATATGGTGGACACAATATAGTAAAAGCTTTTAATAAAGAGAATGATGTAATAGAAGAATTTAATAAATTAAATGAAGAACTATATAACTCAGCATGGAAGTCTCAATTCTTATCAGGAATGATGATGCCTATTATGAGCTTTATAGGAAACCTAGGATATGTATTAATATCTATAATGGGTGGATATCTTGCTATTAAAAAGACTATAGAAGTTGGAGATATATTATCATTTACACAATATGTAAGAAACTTCACACAACCATTATCACAAACTGCTCAAATTGCTAACGTTATGCAATCTATGGCAGCTGCAGCAGAAAGAACATTTGAATTCTTAAATGAAGATGAGGAAATTCAATTTGCAGAAAACCCAGTAAATCCAAATGAAATAAAAGGAGAAGTTTCTTTTGAAAATGTTCATTTCGGATATACTGAAGATAAAACAATAATTAATGACTTTAGTGTAGATATAAAACAAGGTCAAAAAGTAGCTATAGTTGGACCTACAGGAGCAGGTAAAACTACTATAGTAAAACTATTAATGAGATTCTATGATATAAATAGCGGAACTATAAAAATAGATGGAAGAGATATAAATGATTTTAATAGAGGAGACCTTCGTAGTATATTTGGAATGGTTTTACAAGATACATGGTTATTCAATGGAAGTATAATGGATAATCTAAGATATTCCAAATTAGATGCAAGTGATGAAGAAGTTATTAAAGCAGCTAAGTTAGCTCATGTAGATAACTTTGTAAAAACATTACCTGATGGATACAATATGGAATTAAATGAAGAAGCAAACAATATTTCTCAAGGTCAAAAGCAACTTTTAACTATAGCTAGAGCTATACTTGCTGACCCTAAAATACTAATATTAGATGAAGCTACTAGTTCTGTAGATACTCGTACTGAGGTATTAATACAAAAGGCTATGGAAAATCTTATGGAAGGAAGAACTAGCTTTATAATAGCTCATAGACTTTCAACTATTAGAGATGCAGATGTAATATTAGTTATGAAAGATGGAGATATAGTAGAACAAGGAAATCATGAAGAGTTGCTAGAAGCTGATGGATTCTACGCTTCATTATATAATAGTCAATTCGAAGAATGTATAGATGAAATTTCTTAAAATAGTAAAATATTTCTAAAACAAGAAATAAAAACGTTGTAATAGATATTTATGTATGTTAAACTAAACTTAAGCACAGAATATGTGCATATAAATTGTAACGAAAGTTTTAGGAGGATTCCAAGATGATGAATGGAATAGTTAAATGGTTCAACAATGAAAAAGGATTCGGATTCATATCTGTAGAAGGTGGAGATGATGTATTCGTACATTTCTCAGCTATACAAGTTGAAGGATTCAAGACATTAGAAGAAGGTCAAGCTGTTAAGTTTGAAATAGTTGAAGGTGCAAGAGGACCTCAAGCTGCTAACGTAACAATAGCATAATAATTGAGTTTATATATATAGATATTAAAAACACAATTAAGACAGGAAAACTAGGGAGAAATCTCTAGTTTTTTTATTACTTATATTATAAAATTTATTTATGGTATATAATATATACATACTACAAGAGGAGATTTTATAATGGAGTATATTGACGGGTTATTTAATATAGTAAAAGATTACTGGTTTTTAGCATTTATAACGGCGATATTTGTAACTTTCCTAGAAAGTTTTATACCTGCATTACCATTAATTGCAATAGTTATAGCAAATAGTATGATATTGGGTTTAGGAATTGGACTTATTACATCAACAATAGGTTCTTGTACAGGAACAACAATTTTATTTTTATTAGCTAGTAAGTTTAGTGATATAAAATTACTAGAAAAAATAAGAAATAATAAGATAGATACTGCTATTAACTGGGTAAAAGAACAAGGATTTTCAACTTTATTTATTGCATATGCAAGTCCTTTTATTCCTGGATGTTTGGTTACAATTGCATCTGGTATATCAAAAAAAGATTTATATACTTTTGTACCAGCTATGGTAAGTGGAAAAATGGTTATGTTTATGGTTGCAAGCTATATAGGTGATGACTTAATAGGGTTTATAAAAAGCCCTTTAAAAATAGTTTTTGTTACAATATTAGTAATAATATCATTTTTTATAGGTAGAAAAATAAACTCTAAAATTGAAAATAAACATAATTAAAAATAATATAAAAAGCCCTCTAAGGAGATAAGATATGAAAGTATTAATAGATGCAGATGGATGTCCTGTAGTAAACTTAACATTAAAAATCTGCAATAAGTTTAATATAAAACCTATTATAATGTGTGATACTTCACATATTATAGAAAAAGAAGGTGTAGAAGTTATAGTAATATCTAAGGGAATAGATGCTGTTGACTTTGCATTGTTAAATAAAGTTAATAAAAATGATATAGTTATAACTCAAGATTATGGACTAGCAGCAATGGTATTATCTAAGGGTGGATATCCTATAAATCAAAATGGAATGAGATATACAACAGAAAATATAGATAAGCTTTTATTTACTAGATATATAAGCAAAAAAGCTAGAAACTCAGGTCAAAGGCTAAAAGGTCCTAAGAAAAGATGTAAGAAAGATGATATTTCTTTTGAAAATAATCTAGTAAAATTAATAAATCATATACATAAAAATTAGTGATTAGTAAAAGATATAAAGGGTATATATTTAATATAATCAAGTTACATAACGAGGAGGAAATATTATGAAAGTTACATTCCAAGGCGGACCTTTAACATTAGAAGGAACTCAAGTAAAAGTAGGAGATAATGCACCTGACTTTACAGTTGTAGGAAATGACTTAAATCCTATAAAATTTAGTGAGACTAAAGGTAAAAGAATATTATTAGGTGTACCATCATTAGATACACCAGTATGTGATATGGAAGTTAGAAAGTTTAATGAAGAAGCATCTAAGTTAAACGATGTAACAGTTTGTACTATATCAATGGATTTACCATTTGCACAAGCTAGATGGTGTGGAAATGCAGGTATTAAAAATGTAATAACTGCATCAGACTATAAAGATAGAGAATTCTCTAAAAACTATGGACTATATATAAAAGAATTAGGTTTAGTATCAAGAGCTGTTATAGTTGTTGATGAAAATAATAAAGTTGTATACACAGAATACTTATCTGAAATAACTAATGAACCTAATTATGAAGCTGCATTAAAATATGTAAAATAATAAATTATAAAAATAATAGCCTAAGAAATACTTAAACCATAAGTGTTCTTAGGTTATTTTTTATATTAATAGATTTATTTACAAATAAGTTTAACTATAAAGAAGGAAAAAGAGTATATTTTATCAAATTATATTAAGTAAGTTATATATAATTGATAACATTTAAGGGGGGCGTACACTTGCTTGAAAGATTCAATATAAATGGGGCAATAATTGAATTTCCAGAAGATAAAGTAAGATACAATGCTATAAGAAAGGAATTTGCAAGTAAAGCAAATATACTTAGAGA
>JAFOOW010000136.1 GCA_017425305.1 Peptostreptococcaceae bacterium
TCTTAGAATATCTATGGCTACAGCTAAAGCTATAGCACAAGTAAGAAATTTACCTATAATAGCTGTTGATTCATTAGAATCATTAGCGTTTAATATGAATCATTGTGAAAAAACAATATGCTCAATACTAGATGCTCAAAAGAATCAAGTTTATACAGGAAAGTATAAGTTTGAAAATGGAGAGTTAAAAACTATAGAAGAAATAAAAGTAGTAAAAATAGATGAACTTATAGAAGAAATATCACAAAGTGAAGAAGAATTCATTTTAGTAGGAGAAGCAGTTTCTATATATAAAGAGAAACTTATAGAAGTTAAAAATATTACTTTGGCATCTCCATCTAACAATGTAAGTAAAGCTAGTAGTTTATGTGTTTTAGGTGCTATTAAGTATAAAAATAATATAGATGTACATGATTGCTATACAGTAAATCCTATGTATATAAGAAAATCTCAAGCAGAAGTTCAGTATGATGAAAAAATGAAGAGGTTAGAAAATGGAAAATAATAATATAGTTATAAGACCAATGACTATAGATGATGTAGATGGTGTTTTCGAAGTAGAAAAAAATTGCTTTGAACATTATTGGTCTAAAGGTGAATTTGAAAAAGAAATGAAAAATGATGTTGCTAGATATTTAGTAGCAGATATAGATGGAAAAATAGTTGGATATGTAGGGATATGGTTTGTAGCTGGAGAAGGACATATTACAAATGTAGCTGTACATAGTGACTATAGAGGTCAAAAGATAGGTGATATACTTATAAAGCATCTTGTAAAAATGTGTGAAGATAATAATATATTTGCTATGACTTTAGAAGTTAGAGTATCAAATATAGTTGCTCAAAACCTATATAAAAAATATGGTTTCAAGTTAGCAGGTATAAGAAAAGAATATTATAGTGATAACAAAGAAGATGCAATGATAATGTGGAGCCAATTAAAAGAGGTGTAGTATGAATAAAGATATAATAACTTTAGCAATAGAATCAAGTTGTGATGAAACAGCTTGTGCAATATTAAAAAATGGTAGAGAAGTTTTAAGTAATATAATATCAACTCAAATAGAATTACATAAAAAGTTTGGTGGAGTTGTTCCAGAGGTTGCATCTAGAAAACATATAGAGAATATACCTATGGTAGTTCAAGAAGCATTAGAAGAAGCTAATATTACATTTGATGATGTAGACCATATAGCTGTAACATATGGACCAGGTATGGTTGGTGCAGTATTAGTTGGATTATCTTATGCAAAAGCATTAGCATATACACTAGATATACCTTTAGTAGGAGTTAATCATATAGAAGGACATGTAAGTGCTAACTATATAGAAGATAAAAATCTAAAACCACCATTTATAACATTAATAGTTTCAGGTGGACATACTCACTTAGTTGAAGTTAAAGATTATGGTAAGTATGAAATATTAGGAAAAACTAGAGATGATGCATCAGGAGAAGCTTTTGACAAAATAGCTAGAGCAATGGGACTAGGATACCCAGGTGGACCAATAATTGATAGATTAGCTAAGCAAGGTAATAAGAAAGCTATAGATTTCCCTAGAGCGTGTATGGATGAAGGTTATGATTTTAGTTTTAGTGGATTAAAGTCA
>JAFOOW010000137.1 GCA_017425305.1 Peptostreptococcaceae bacterium
AATGTTAATTATTGATAATACTATATTACCTTATTATTCCATAGATGGCACATTTCCTAGCCTTTTATTTACTTTTGCAATGGCATATTCAATAATTAAGGGCAAAGAAGAAGCTATATTTATAGGAATAGTAAGTGGTTTTTTACAAGATATCTATTTCTTTTCGGGATTTGGAGTAAATTTATTTTTAAATACCATTCTATGTCTACTGTGTGCTAAAATAGGAGAAAGTATATTTAAAGAAAATAGATTAGTACCTAGTATAACAGCTTTAATTATTTCAATATTAAAGGTTTTTGGGGTTGTTATTATATTTAAGTTATTTTCTCAAACTATAGATATAAAAAGTGCATTAATTTCTAGTGTGTTAAATTCTATATGTATGATGCTTTTCTATGGTTTAATTTTAAGAACTTTAGATAAATATTTAGATAGAAATACATGGAGGTTTAAATGATAATTAATAAACCTAAAAAGAATAAAGAGAGTTCTAGATATTCTATATTTTATATTATTATGTTTTTAATGATGGCTACAATAGTTATTAAGTTATTATATATTCAAGTATATAAATATGATGATTATAAAGAGAGAGCAGATGTGAGCTCAACTAAATTTATTTCTGAAGAGGCTCCAAGGGGAAATATATATGATAGTGAAGGAAATATTATAGCTACGAATAAGCAAACATATACTTTAACTTATATGGAAACTGTAGATTCAACTAAATCATTTTATAGAACTATGGATAAAGTTTTTAAGATTTTAGAGGAAAATGGAGAAAATCTTCAAGATGATTTACAGCTTAAAGTAGATAATAATGGTAAAATATATTTTGATTTTAAAACAGATAGTGAGGAAGTTAAAAAAACACTTGAGATAAGATTCAAGAGAGATAGGGGTCTAAATGAAGAAATAGAAAATAAAAAGTTTAAAAATCAAGAAGGAGATTATACAGATGCTCAAATAAATGAAATTAATAATGAGCTTATGGAAATATCGGCAGAAGATACTTTTTATTACCTTGTAAAAAAATATGATTTATATAAATTGTTATTACCAGAGAATTATACAGCAGAACAAAGTAATGAGTTAGCAAAAAAGTATAAAGATTCAACTGGAAAAGAGATATTAGATGATTTGTTGAAATCATATTCAATACAACAGATTAGAAGATATATAGTTATAAAAGATGCAATAAAAATGGGAAGTTATAGTGGGTATTCTAACATAACAATAGCTAGCAATATAAAAAGAGATACTGCGTTTATTGTATATCAACAATTAAATGATTTGCCTGGAATAAATGTTAGTTTAAAGCCGGTTAGATATTATCCATATGGAAATTTAGCATCATCTGTTATTGGATATGTATCATCAATAAATAGCTCTCAACAAGAGAGTTATGAGTTAAAAGGATATGATGTATCTACTGATTTAATAGGAGTATCTGGGATAGAATCAGCTTTTGAAGATCAGTTAAAAGGAACAAAAGGTGGAACAACTGTAAAAGTCAACTCTCAAGGGAGAACAACAGAAGAGCTGTTTAAGTTAGAATCTTATCCAGGAAATAATGTACATTTAACTATAGATAAAAATGTACAATATGCAGCACAAGAAGCATTAAAGGATCAAATATTAAGTTTACAATCAAGTGGTCTTTCTAGTGCTACAAGAGGAGCTGTTGTTGCACTAGAAGTAAATACAGGAAGAGTAATTGCTATGGCGAGTTATCCTGATTTTGATCCTAATGATTTTGCAATTCCAAGTGAATTATCAGTAGATAAATATAATGAATATTTTAATCCGGATTTAACTCAATTTGGTATACAACATATACAAAGTACTGGAGCGAAAGGTACATTGGATGAGCTTTTCCCTATAAATGAAGATACTGGTAAGAGAGAGGATAAATATGATATTTCTCCAAGAGCTATGTTTAACTATGCTACTCAAGGTTTACTTCCACCTGGATCAACATTTAAACCACTAACAGCAGTTGCAGGATTAAGTGAGGGAGCAATAACTGAAAATGATACAGTAAACGATGTTGGGGTTTGGAGTAGTGAATACACTGGAAGTCAAAAATTGGAAAACTTCCAAAAGATAGGTCATGGAATTACTGATGTGAGAAAAGCTCTTGAAGTGTCATCAAACTATTTCTTCTATGAAACGGCAATAAGATTATATGCTAAAAATGGAGCTAACATAGAAGCTCTTAACTCTATAACAAAGTATGCTTGGAGATTTGGGTTAGGGGTAGAACAAGGAAAATCAGCCTCTACTGGAATTCAAATATATGAAAACTTTGGTCAAACATATAATTTCGTATCTTGGAGAAATACTATTGCTACAAATGCTAAATATAATTTAGTACCAGCACTTGAAGAAGGCAAATACTACGGATATACATTTATACCTTTTGATATAAAAGATATAAGTACTGATAGCGATGAATTAAAACAATTAAAAACTAGTTTAAAGGATAATGTAAAACAGGTATTACTTAACGTTGGAACAGAAGAACAAGTTACAAGTCAGGATGAGTATTCAAAAAGTATAAGAGAGATAGTAAAAAAAATAATGGATATTTCTGATAGATATAAAGAAAATGTAGCTAATTATGAGAAATCTAAGAATACAACAGTAAAAATTGAATCTCAAGCTAAGGTTGTATCAGATGCGATAGCTTATTTTGTAGTTAACCAGACATCCGAAATAAAATCACCAATAAACTTAGTTCAAGATGCAATAGGTCAAAGTATGAATGCTTTTACACCATTACAAATGGCAAGTTATATGGCTACATTAGCTAATGGAGGAACTCGTTATAAGGTATCAATAGTTGATAAAGTAACTTCACCAGATGGAGAGGTTATAACAGAGTATGAGCCAGAAATAATAGAAAGTAATCCAATTGATCCTAAAATACTACAGGCAGTTAAAGAAGGGATGAGAAGAGTTAATACATCACCATATAATGCTACAAACTATGCATTATTTAAAAACTTCCCTATTGCTGTTTGTGGTAAAACAGGTACAGCGGACTTTGGAACTCAAGAACAATATGATTTCCAAGGAAGAAAAGCATATGCTAACTATATAAGTTTTGCACCTATGGATAATCCTCAAATCGCTATATTTGCAACTATATATGATGGTAATAGAGGAGCTAATAGTGCAGCTATTCATAAAGCAATATATGAAGCTTATTTTAAAGATGAATTATTAAAGATTAATCCTAATTATGGAGAAACGTCAGATACATTTAAAAAGTATGTTTTAGAGGCTCCAACTGATAATAAAGAGAAAGCTGATAAGGATGAAGCAAAACAAAATGAATCTAACGAGGTTGGTAATTAATTTAATAATATAAATAAAAATAAGAGAAGACGCCCTTCTCTTATTTTTATTTTATAAAAAAATCTTACCATTTATTCTAAGAATAAAATGTAAAAATAGTATTTAATTTGTAGAAATGTAATAAAATTTTTTAAGAGAATATGTTATTAAATAGAGTTATATGGTATAATAAAAAACAAATTGAGTTTTTAATTGGTGGAGGATAACCAATGAAGGATGAAAGAGTACAAATAAGAGGTAATAAAGATGGAGTAAATGTTATAATAGATATAGATAAATTTGCATGTTTTGATAATATGTTGGATGTACTAA
>JAFOOW010000138.1 GCA_017425305.1 Peptostreptococcaceae bacterium
AGGTTTTATACTCATTATAATCATAATTATTTACTTTTATATCTATTTCCTTATTTAAAAAGTTTATACACTCTTTTAATGTTGCTATTGGTACTACATCTATATCTTTTACAAATAAAGCTTCTTTCTCATTTTCTTTAGGTAAAAATACCCTTTTTATACCTTCTTGTTTAGCATTTATTAATATAGGTAAAATACCTTTAACTTTTCTTATTTTACCATCTAAAGCTAATTCCCCAACAAATATACTTTCCTCTAAAAACTTATCATTTACTTTTATTAACTCTCTTAAAAGGCCTATAGATATTGGTAAATCAAAATAAGCTCCTTCTTTTTTCATATCTGCAGGAGATAAGTTAACAACTATTCTCGAGTTAGGAAATTTATATCCACTATTTATTATTGCTGACTTGACTCTTTCTCTAGATTCTTTTATAGATGTTCCTGCTAGCCCTACAATGTTAAAACACGGTATTCCTTTATTTATATCAACTTCAACCTTAACTCTAATTCCTTCTATACCAATTACTGTACTTGAGTTTATTATACTTAACATACCTTACTCCTTATTCAGTTTTTAAAATGCATTAATAATATGATTTACTTCTTTATTTTTTAAATATACCTCTATAACATCAAATCTTATATCTATGTTATCTAACCTATTTTTTAAAAGATAATATTTAGCTACATTAGTTATTTTGTTAATCTTTTTATAATTTACAGCTTCTGATGGATATCCATAATTTATATTACTTCTAGATTTTACTTCTACAAATACAAGCTCATCATCTAACTTAGCTATTATATCTATTTCTCCAGATTTTATTTTATAGTTATTCTCAAGTATATAAGCTCCTTTAGACTTTAAGTATTCTGTAGCAATTTTTTCTCCTAATATTCCTTTTTCAACATTATTCATAAAAACACCTTACTTTTACATTTTTCTAAATTATAGTCCTAGCTTAAAATTGTTATACAATTTTTTAATATTGTATTTTATTTATTGAAAATTTTGTCGTTTAATCTTATTATAAATTTATGAAATAATTTAGGGGGTAGCTTCATTGAGTCAGCAGAAAAGAAAAAAATTAAGAAAAGATAGAGTAATATTACTAAGTTTATTAATATTGTTCATTATATTTGCTTTATGTGTAACTATAAGTAAACTTAATAAGTCTAATATAAATTATCAAATTGATAATTCTGTATTAAATAATAATAAATCTATAGATATCACACTATCAGCGGTTGGAGATATAATGGTTCATGATGACCAATTAAAAGCTCAATATGATAAAGATACAAACTCTTATTCATTTGACAATAATTTTAAACATATAAAACCTTATATAGAAAATTCAAACTTATCCATAGGAAATTTAGAAACCACTTTAGCTGGTAAAGATTCTAAATATAGTGCTTATCCTAGATTTAATTCTCCAGATAGTTTAGTAACAGCTTTAAGTAATTGTGGATTTGATGTCTTATCTACTGTAAATAATCATACTTATGATAAGGGATCTATTGGTGTATATAGAACTCTTGATGTTATTAAAAATCATGGTATTGAAAGTGTTGGAACTAGAAATAATTCATCAGAAAATAATTTCATCATAAAAAATGTTGATGGTATTAATTTTGGTATAACATCTTTTTCTTATGGAGAAATTTCAAAATCTAAAACTTCATTAAATGGATTGCCTATAGCTAACCAAGATACTAATAACTTAAATATTTTTGATTTTAGAGATGTGGATACTGCATTTGAGTCTATAAAATCTACTTTAGATTCTATGAATCAAAATGAAACTGATTTACAAGTATTAGTTATTCATTGGGGAGAAGAATATCACAGAAATCCCAGTAAATTTCAAAAACTACTAGCTCAAAAACTATGTGACTATGGAGTTGATATAATAATAGGTTCTCATCCTCATGTTGTTCAACCTATTGAGATGATTAAATCTGAAGAAAGTAATAATGAAACTTTAGTAATATACTCTTTAGGTAATTTTTTATCTAATCAAAGAAGAGAAATACTAAAAACAGATTATACTGAAGATGGTTTAATAGTAGATATTGATATAAGCAAGAACTTAGAAACTAATGAAACTAAAATATCAAAAGTAGAGTATATTCCTACTTGGGTAAATAAATATACAGATTCATCTAATAAATTACAGTATGAAATTATACCTATAGTAGATGAAACTACTATTTTATCAATTAATAATTTAGATTATGATAAAATAAATAAATCTTATATAAATACAACTTCTCTTATAGCCAATAATGATATAATAAAAGTTAAAACAAATTAATTATCATTTATTTTGAATATATTTAAAATTAAAATAGGTTATTAATAAAAACTAATATTTATTAATAACCTATCTTTTTTATTAATTAATTATTTTTTAAATATAACCTTACTATCTATATCTTTTATAGTTTGACATCCTGTTAAAATCATAGTAGATTCAATTTCATTTATAACTTTCTTTACATAAGTTTCTACACCTTCACTTCCACCACCAAATGAAGCTGTTACAAATGGTCTACCTATTAAAACTGCATCTGCACCTAATCCTATCATTTTAACAACATCTACACCTGTTCTAACACCACCATCAGCAAGTATAGTTACTTTTCCTTTAACTGCCTTAGCTATGTCTTCTAACACATCTGCAACTCCTGGAGTGCAATCTAAGACTCTACCTCCATGATTAGAAACTACTATCGCATCCACTCCAGCTTCTACAGCCATTAATGCATCTTCTTTAGTCATTATACCTTTTAATATAAATGGAAGTTTTGTAGATGATTTTAAGTCTTTTATATCTTCAACAGTTTTAGGTTGTACTACTTTACCATGCATAGATAGTGTTACAAGTCCACATGCATCTATATCCACACCAACTGCAAAAGCTCCAGCTTCTTCTGCTAGCTTTATCTTTCTTTTTATATCTTCATTGCCCCAAGGCTTTATAAATACTATTCCATCTCCATTAAATTCACCTAAAACTCTTAGATTTTCAAGTAAAAACTCATCTACTGCAGTATCTCCAACCATTGGGTATACATTGCCTTTTAAACAACCATCCACTACACTAGTTATATACTCTCTCTCAGTAAATTTTCCACCCATGTTTAAAGTTGTCCCAGTTACCGGTGCTGCAAATATAGGAGCATCCATTTCTCTACCAAATAGATTTATTTTCGTGTTTGGTTTAGAAACATTGTGTATTACTCTCATATTAATTTTTACATTATCTAAACTTTTATAGTTTTCTATAAATGAGCTTCCTGTACCTTTACCTCCCATACCAGGAACTTCACCTGCACAAGCTACTCCATTACAACTTTTGCATACTTTACAACTTCCATTTAAATTTTCTCTTGCTTCTTTTAACATTACTTTGTAATCCATCTTAATCTCTCCCTCGTTTTAGAATTTATAATATATTTTTTAAGAAACTCTTTCTGTGAATAGGTGTTATTCCATGTTGTCTTATCGCCTGATAATGCTGATCTGTTCCATATCCCTTATGTGAAGAGAATCCATATTCAGGATACATTTTATCATATTCATACATTAAGCTATCTCTTGTTACCTTAGCTAATATACTTGCTGCTGCTATAGATATAGACTTAGAATCTCCTTTTATAATAGCTTTTTGTGCTATATCTATATCTGGAATATGTGCCGCATCTACTAATAAGTAATCTGGTGATTTTTTTAAACAATTTATAGCTTTTTTCATAGCCATATAAGTTGCATTTAAAATATTATATTCATCTATTTCATCTCTTTGAACTATTCCTATTCCATAGTCTAAGGCTTCATTTTTTATTATATCAAATAATTCATTTCTCTTAGCTTCACTTAACTTTTTTGAGTCATTTATACCTTCTATTTTTGTTCCTGGTTTAAAAACTACAACAGCTGCTACAACTGGTCCAGCCAATGGTCCACGTCCTGCTTCATCTATTCCACCTATATAAGTATATCCATTTGAATATCCTTCATTTTCAAATGTATTTATCAGTTCTAGTCTTTCATTTTCTAGTCTTATTTTATCTAATTTTTTAGCTAATTTTAGAGCTATATTTTTTACAGATTTTCTTTCATCATTTTTTAATATATCTATATACTGTAAATATTGACTTGCATCTAAGGTTTCTATTATTTCATTTATTTCTTTAACACTTTTACCTTTCATTATTAATTCTCCTCATATATATGTTTATTGCCTATTTATATATTAACAAAAAATTAAAGAACTGTCCTAAATAATAATTTAAGATAGTCCTTAATTTTATAAGGTAATTAATTACATTTGCTGTATCCGCATTTTAAGCAAATACTACATCCACCTGTATTTGCAACTTGTTCATTTCCACACTCTGGACATACAAACTTTTCATTCATATCTTTGCACATTGTGTTTTCTTTTTTATCTATATTAATACTTTTATTATCACTTTTCTTTTCTTTTGAAGGTTTTTCATTAATAAGTATTCCACTTCTTTTACATCCATCTCTAAATATAGTAAGTCCTTTAAGTCCAGCTTTCCATGCATTTAAATATATTTCGTATACATCTTCTACAGTTGTTTCATACGGTATATT
This sequence comes from Peptostreptococcaceae bacterium, assembly GCA_017425305.1. Lineage (GTDB taxonomy): Bacteria > Bacillota > Clostridia > Peptostreptococcales > Peptostreptococcaceae > Paraclostridium. Next base: position 4,637 of record JAFOOW010000138.1, read on the forward strand.
TATTGTAGATGAAATAGATGCATCTATATACTTTTGCCATATCTGTTGCATTTTTATTCTTTCCTTATAATTTAGAGTCATTGCACTTACAAATATGTCTGGTAAATCCTCTTCTTCAGATATATTATTTATACTCATATATTCTTTAACTATAGGAGTATATACTTTATAATATACATCCTCATCATGTAAGCTTTCTGTTTTTCTTATATACGATAAATTAAAAATAGGCTCTATTCCACCACTTATACCTAGCATTGTTGATATTGAACCTGTTGGAGGTATCGTAAGTAACTGTGAATTCCTAAGTCCATATTTTTTAACTAATTCTTTTATATCTTCATTTACATTATTTATAAAGAATGGAGATTTAAATATAGCTTCTTCTTTATATTCTTTAAAAGCTCCTTTTTCTTTTGCAAGTAATGCTGATTGTTTTACTGCTTCATTTAACATATTCTTAGCAATAAAATCACATACATTTATAGATTCATCTGAACCATACTTTAAATTTAATTTTAAAAGCATATCTGCTATACCCATTACACCTAATCCTATTTGTCTATATTTATCTACACTAATTTTTTGCTCTTCTAATGGATGTAAGTTTATACCTTCATCTAAAACCTCATTTAAAGCTACTACTGCTTCTCTAACGCATGATTTAAACTTATTAATATCAAAGGTTGCATTTATAGAAAATGGTTGTATAACAAACTCTGATAAGTTTATAGAGCCTAGCAAACAACTCCCTCCACTTGGAAGAGGTTCTTCTGCACAAGGATTAACTCCTGAGTATTTAAAAGTTTTATCTTCACTCATTAAATTATACTGTTTTATTTTATCCCAATATAATATACCTGGCTCTGCATAATCCCAGTTATTCTTACATATCTTAATAAATAAATTTCTAGCATTAATATTTTTTACTATTTCTTCTCCAGTTTCATCTACTATAAACTTACACATATAGCCTTGATTATTCTCAACAGCTTTCATAAATTCATCATTAATTCTAACAGATATATTTGCTTTTGTAACTTTAGTTAAATCAGTTTTAATATCTATAAATTCTTCTATATCTGGATGATTTACATCTATAGATATCATTAGTGCACCACGTCTACCTCTTTGTCCTATAAGTCCAGTAGTGAGACTATATAAATCCATAAATGAAACTGCACCAGTAGTATTCTTAGCTGAATTATTGACCTTAGAACCTTTTGGTCTAAGATTTGATATATCTATACCTACTCCACCACCATAACTAAATGTTCTTGCCAATTTTTTTGCTGTATCAAATATGTCTTCTAAATTATCTTTAGGTGGTTCTAATACATAACAATTAGAATATGTAATTTTTACGCCTTCTTTATATAGTCCTCTATTAGCTAATATTCTTCCTGCAAATAAAAATTTCTTTTGCCTAATTAATTTACCTATTCGCGTATTTCCTGCTGATATTCTATTTATCCATTCATCAAAGTTTTCATCATTATTTCTATATTTATTATTCCATATAGATTTTTGTAACTCATCCATCTCCCATAATTTATTTCTCATATTTGCTCTTTTTTCTCTATATAATATGTAATCTTTTGCTACATCTTTTCTGTTAGATTCCATAAGAAAAATTTCTACTAAATCTTGTATCTCTTCTACATTAAGAGACTCTTCACTTTTATCATATATTTCTTCTACTTTACTAGCTATAACTTTGCCTAAATTTTTATCTAAACCATGTTCACTATGTATAGTAGATTTATATACTGCATCCTCTATTTTCAATTTGCTAAATTTTTCAGTAGTTCCATCTCTTTTTATTATCCTCTTCATGAAAAACCTCCAACATATAAAAAAAGTCGTTGATTTAATATCAACGACTTTATATTTCCTTTTATTAACATACTTTATTCGCTTGTATGTTTATATTATTTATATTCATTTTACTCTAAACTTGCATTATTAAAATTAGATTCTGCTTGTATATCAATATTTTTATTTGTTTTTATGAAGTTTCCTATAACTCCTCCTATTATAGCTGGAACTATCCAGTTGAATCCTAGAGATGCTAAAGGTAAATTATTCATTAAAGGAACATTCATTACAGTTAATATACTTATTATAATTGTTACATATGTTGCTCCTTTAAATGCATTATCATTTTTTATCTTATCAGAGAATAGTGTCATTACAACTAATAAAATTGTTGCAGGATACACCATACTTAATATTGGCGCTGATATTTTTATTATCGCATTTACTCCAAAATTAGATACGATAGCACTAAATACTGATACTATTGTTACAATGACTTCATATTTTAATTTTCCATTTGTAAGTTTTGAAAAGTAATTTCCAGTTGCTGATGTAAGACCTATTGCAGTTGTTAAACATGCAAGAGCTACTATTACTCCAAGTATAATTTTTCCTGGTCCTCCTAGTACTGATTCAGTTATTCCAACTATTAAAGCTGTTTGAGATATAGTATTCATATCTTGACCTGCATATAAGTTAGATACTGTTGCACCTAAGTATGTAAGTCCTCCATAAACGAAGCATAATCCTATCGCTGCTACTATTCCCGCTTTTATAGATATACTAATTTTATCACTATCTTTTGTATATCCTTTGTCATGTATAGATGCAATTAATATTGCTGATAATGCAACAGCTCCTAATGCATCCATTGTTTGATATCCTTGAGAAACTCCATTTGCAAATACATTATCTATCATTGTTTCAGGACTTATAGTTCCTATTGGATCTACAATACCTTTTATTATTAATACTGCTAATGCTATAAGTAATGCTGGTGTTAATATTTCTCCTATTATGTCAATAACTTTAGAAGGTCTTATAGTTAAAACTAATACTATTGAAAAGAATATTATTGAAAATATTAATGGACTTATACTATTTCCTAATATAGGTTGTATACCCATTTCAAATGTTGTAGCTGCTGTTCTTGGTATTGCTAATAATGGTCCTAAGCAAACCATTATAGCTATTCCTAGTATTTTAGCTAAAGTATTTCCTGATCTATGTAATATTTTAGTAATATCTCCTCCACATTTTGCTGCGGCTGCAACTGCAAGTAAAGCTAATCCTACATCTGCTATTAAAAATCCTCCAAATCCAGTTAACCAACTTTGACCTGAAGTTACACCTAAAAATGGAGGGAATATAAGATTTCCTGCTCCAAAGAACATTGCAAATAATGCAAATCCTACTACAATTATATCCTTATTTTTATTATTCATTTTAGATCCCCCTATAAAACCTTTATAATTTTTTAATTATAATAAATATTCTGAATTTATTATAATTTTATATGTAATAAATGTCAATAATTTTTAAAATATACAAAATATTTTTAATTTTCTTTACAATGTATTTTATCAGCTTAAACAATAAAAAATAACCCTGTATTAAACTACAGAGTTATTTTTAATATTATTAATTATTCTTCATCAACTTTTATATCTTTAGGAGTCTCTAAAGATATTCTTCCTATTTTACCTTCTCTAAATTCATTAAGAACAGTAGTAGCTATTCTAGTATAATCTAGTTCATTTTTACTGAATAAGAATCCTCTTTTTCTTCCTATCATCTCCATAGTTTCTAATGGAGTTTCACCTAGCTCATCTAATTTATATCTAGTCTTTAACTTTTCAGGTTCTATTTCCATAAGCTTTTCTATTAATCTTAATCCTAAAGTATCTACATCTAATACTTCATCTTTTATTGCTCTACTAAAAGCTAATTTTAAAGCAACTTCTTCATCTTCAAACTTAGGCCATAATATACCAGGAGTATCTAATAATTCTAAATTTCCTTTTAATCTAACCCATTGCTTACCTTTAGTTACCCCAGGCTTATCTCCTGTTTGAGTACTTTTTCTTCCTGTAAGCTTATTTATAAGAGAAGATTTACCTACGTTAGGAACACCTACTATCATTATTCTTATAGGTCTTTCTATTCTTCCTTTTCTAACTAAGTTTTCCATCATTTCCTTAGTTTCGTTTTTACATTCTTGTATTATATTGTTTACACCTTTACCTTTTAAAGTATCAACAGGTATAGCTTTTATTCCACGTTTTTTGTAGTAATCAACCCATTGATTTAGCTTATTAGGATCTGCCATATCACTTTTATTTAAAACTACAACCCTAGGCTTAGTTCCAACAAATTTGTCTATATCAGGGTTTCTACTACTATAAGGTATTCTAGCATCTAGTAATTCTACAACAACGTCTACTAATTTTAAGTTATTCCTAACTAAATCCTTAGTTTTTTTCATATGTCCTGGATACCAGTTTATATGAAGACTGTCATCTCTTAAATATTCATCAGTCATTCTTTGTACTTTCATAATATCACTCCTTTATAAGAACATATCTTATTATCTGCATTTACATCTATATTTAACTTCTACTTTAAGTATAATTTCTTAAGCGTAAAAAAGGAGACTGATAATTCAGTCCCCTGTTTATAGTAAAGTTTAATTATCTAGCTTCTTTTATCTTAGCAGCTTTTCCTACTCTTTCTCTTAAGTAGTTTAACTTAGCTCTTCTTACTTTACCTCTTCTAGTTACTTCTATCTTTTCTATTTTTGGAGAATGAACTGGGAATGTTCTTTCTACTCCAACGTTGAAAGATATTTTTCTTACAGTGAAAGTTTCTCTAGCTCCTCCACCTTGTCTCTTTAATACAACACCTTCGAATAATTGTATTCTTTCTCTTTTTCCTTCAACTATTCTAACGTGTACTTTTACAGTGTCCCCAGGTCCAAAGTTAGGAACTTCATTCTTTAATTGTTCTTGTTCTAATGATCTTAATATTTCGTTCATTGTAATCCTCCTAGTATCATAGACGCTCTTAATTACTTGACCATGTGTAACAGAGGAACGCCCGTTTTTTATTTTCAACAGATTATATTATACTACATGTCCAATTTATTTACAAGCTTTTTTATATAAATCTGGTCTTCTTTCTTTAGTTATTTCAATGGATTGACTATGTCTCCATTCTTCTATTTTTTTATGATTTCCAGATAATAAAACATCTGGAACTTCTAGTCCCATAAACTCTCTAGGTCTAGTATAATGAGGGTATTCTAATAGATTATCTTTAAATGATTCTTCTTCAAAAGATTCATTTTGATTTAAAACACCTGGTATAAGTCTAGATATAGAATCTATAAGTATTAATGCAGGAAGTTCTCCTCCTGTTAGTACATAATCTCCTATAGATATTTCATCTGTAACTATACTATCAATTATTCTTTGATCTACACCTTCATAGTGACCACAAAGTAATATAACATCTTCTAGCTTAGCCATATTAGTAGCTATATCCTGATTATGAACCTTACCTTTAGGAGTTAAATATATAACTCTAGGCTTTTCTATATTAAACTTTTCTACTATATGTTTATAAGTATCATATATAGGTTGCGGGGTCATTACCATACCTGCGCCACCCCCAAAAGGATAATCATCTACTTTTTTATGTTTATTAGTTGAAAAATCTCTTATATTATAAATATTTACTTCTATAATTCCTTTTTCAACAGCTCTTTTCATTATACTTTCACTCATATAAGAGTTAAATATTTCTGGAAATAATGTCATTATGTGAAATCTCATATTGTCACCTTAATGTTAATTAGTCTAACATTCCTTTTATAGGATCTATTATCATTTTCTTTTCTTCCATATTTATTTCAGGTACAAATTTCATCACAGCTGGTATAAGATATTCTTTATCTTCTTCACCTTTTATAACATAAACATCATTTGCAGCATATTGTAATACATCTTTTAATACACCTACATGTTTGTTGTCTACTGTGTATACATCCATACCTATCATATCAGCTATAAAGAATTCATCTTCATCAAGTTCTCTAGCATTTTCTCTAGATACATATACATATTTACTTCTTAGCTTTTCAGCCATTTCTACAGTATCTATACCTTTTATTTTTAATATAACTAGGTTACCCTTATATCTAACTCTTTCAGCTTTATAAACTGTTTCTAAGTCTCTTCCTATATAAAATTCATCTAGTTCATCAAATCTATCTATATCATCAGTTAAAGAGTAAACTCTTACCTCACCCTTTAATCCTTGAGTATTTACTATTTGTCCTATTTTAAAATGAGCTAATTTTTCTTTCATACTCTCACCTTCTATAACCTTTTGTCTTTTAAGTTCTTTTTAATTATATACAAAAAGGATTAGGTTAATACCTAATCCTTACATTATTTCAAGAGTAACCTTTTTATTGTCTCTATTTGAAGCAGACTTTAAAACAGTTCTCATAGCTTTTGCTATTCTGCCCTGTTTACCGATAACCTTTCCCATGTCATCTTGAGCAACTTTTAATTTAAGGATTAATTCATCCCCTTTTAAAACTTCCTCTACTTCTACTGCTTCTGGATTATCGACAAGAGCTTTTGCTATATCTAGTACTAGCTCTTTCATATTAATTCACTCCTATTTGAAAAATTACTTAGCTTGCTTAGAAGCTTCGAACTTTTCCATAACTCCATTCTTAGCGAATAAAGTCTTAACTGTATCAGTTGGTTGCGCTCCGCATCCTAACCACTTAACAGCTTTCTCATCGTTTATTTTAACTTGCTTTGGTTGAGAAACTGGGTTGTAGAATCCTATTTCTTCTATGAATTTTCCATCTCTTGGAGCTCTAGAATCTGCTACTACTATTCTGTAGAAAGGTTTTTTGTTTGATCCCATTCTTTTTAATCTTATTTTAACTGCCATATCGACACCTCCGAAAATTTTATCATTTTGTTTTATTATTTAAAGAAAGGTAAACCGGCAAAGCTTCCCCTTTTCTTCATACTTTTTTGAGAACCTGTAAACATCTTCATCATTTTCTTCATTTCATTGAATTGTTTGATAAGTCTATTTACATCTTGTACACTAGTACCACTACCTTTTGCTATTCTTTTCTTTCTAGAAGCATTTAGTATACTAGGGTTTCTTCTTTCTTCTTTTGTCATAGACTGTACGATTGCCTTAGTCCTAACAATTTCCTTGTTGTTCATGTCTATGTCCCCAAGTTGATCTTTCATACTACCCATTCCAGGTATCATTTCAAGCACTTTATTTAGAGGACCCATTTTTTGAATTTGTTCCATTTGTTCTAAGAAATCTTCAAAATCAAGTTCTTGTTTCTTAATTTTACTTTCTAATTCCTTAGCCTTATCTAAATCTATATTTTCTTGAGCCTTTTCTATTAAGCTTAGGATATCTCCCATACCTAATATTCTAGATGCCATTCTATCTGGATGGAAAGGCTCTAAGTCATCTAGCTTTTCTCCCATACCTATAAACTTTATAGGTTTTTGTGTTACAGCTCTTATTGAAAGTGCTGCCCCACCTCTTGTATCACCATCTAGTTTCGTTAATATAACTCCATCTACTCCAAGAGCATCATTAAAGCTTTGAGCAACATTTACTGCATCTTGTCCTGTCATAGAGTCTACAACTAATAGTATTTCATGAGGCTTAACTTCTGATTTAATATTCTTTAACTCATCCATTAAAGCTTCATCTACATGAAGTCTACCAGCTGTATCTATTATAACTAAATCATTATTATTTTTAATTGCATGATTATATCCAGCCTTAGCTATATTTACTGGGCTTTCTTTATCTCCCATACTAAATACTGGTATATCAAGTTTTTCTCCTACAACTTGTAATTGTTTTATAGCTGCAGGTCTATATATATCACAAGCCACTAATAAAGGCTTTTTACCTTGCTTTTTAAAGTAACCTCCAAGTTTACCAGATGTAGTTGTTTTACCAGCACCTTGTAAACCTACCATCATTAATACTGTAGGTGGTTTTGGTGATATTGTTATTTTACTTTGAACATCACCCATTAAACTTGTTAGCTCTTCATTAACTATTTTTATAACATGTTGTGCAGGAGTTAAGCTTTCCATAACTTCTTGCCCAACAGCTCTTTCTTGAACTTTTTTTATAAAATCTTTAACTACTTTAAAGTTAACATCAGCTTCTAATAAGGCTAATTTAACTTCTCTCATAGCATCTTTTACATCTTTTTCAGTAAGCTTTCCTTTAGATTTTAATTTTCCTAAAGCGCCCTGTAGTTTATCTGCTAATCCTTCAAATATCATTTTAACATCTCCCTACATACATCTTCTATATTTTCTAACTTAGGGATTAAATTAGCACAATCTCTATTTTGCAATAAATCTTGTTTAATGTCAACAACTTTATTGTATATGTCTTGGGTAAATCTTTCACGTTCTTTCATTTTAGCTACTAAACCTAATTTGGCTTCATATTCTCTTAATATCTTTTCAGAACGCTTAAGTGTATCATAAACACCTTGCCTTGATACTTTTAAGTTTTCACTTATTTCCCCTAGGGAATAATCTTCATTATAGTATAATGAAACAATCTCCTGTTGCTTATCAGTTAGAAGCATTTTGTATTGTTCAAATAACAATCCAATCTCCACCAATTTTTCTAAGTTCATTTTTACACTTCCCATTACTATACTGTAAAGGTTATTTCCTTTACACATTGTATTTTATATCATACGAATAAAGTTGTCAACACTTATTTTTAAAAGCTAATTAGTTCCCAAATAATGCCTCTGTAAATGCTTTTGACTCGAAATCTTGTAAGTCTTCTACTTTTTCTCCAACACCTATAAGTTTAACTGGAACATCTACTTCTGACTTAACTGCAAGTACAACTCCACCCTTAGCTGTTCCATCTAATTTAGTAAGGACTATACCTGTTATATCAGCAACCTCTTTAAATGTTTTAGCTTGAGATACTGCATTTTGACCAGTAGTAGCATCCACAACTAATAATACTTCTTTTTTAGCTTCTGGATATTCTCTATCTACTATCTTAAATACTTTTCCTAACTCATTCATTAGATTAGTTTTGTTATGAAGTCTACCAGCTGTATCACATATTAAAACATCAACTTTTCTAGCTTTAGCAGCTTTAACTGCATCAAATATTACAGCTCCTGGGTCTGCGCCTTCTTGATGTTTTATTATATCAACATTACTTCTGTTAGCCCATACTTCTAACTGTTCTATTGCGGCTGCTCTAAATGTATCACCTGCAGCTAAAAGTACTTTCTTACCTTCTTTAGTATATCTATTAGCTAATTTACCTATAGTAGTTGTTTTTCCTACCCCATTTACACCTACCATAAGTATTATACTTGGACCTGGTTCTATATTTA
>JAFOOW010000010.1 GCA_017425305.1 Peptostreptococcaceae bacterium
AACTATATAATAAAATCTTAGTGTGGGAACACTAAGATTATCGAGAACAGTTATTTGAGCGACTATGTCGGCAAATTATTTTTGTTTTGGGTCTATCAGATAACAAGTAAAAATTAATTGAAGAACTTAGCACTTATCTTTGCCGGATGGAGTGCTTTTTTATTTGATTTTTATTTTCAACATAATGTTCATAAATCAAATATCCAAAGCATACATTTTAAGTTAGAATAACTAATTAATTTATCATACCAAAACACGAAAAAACCTAGAAAAATATAAAATCACGTAATAATATGGAAAAAACTATAGATTTTTTTATTAGAAAATGAAATAATGGGTATGTAAATTTTAGATTAATAAAAAGGAGAAAATATATGCTAAAGAAATTTATTCAATATTATAAACCATATAAAAAGCTATTCATATTAGACATGATAGCAGCATTATTATTTTCTGTTTGTGATTTAATATATCCAATCATAACTAGAAATATAATGAACGAAGTAGTTCCAAACAAAGACGTAAGAATGTTAATAGTATTTGCTGTAACACTTATGGCAATATTTTTATTAAAAGCAGGACTAAACTACTTCATGCAGTACTATGGTCATATAGTAGGTGTAAGAATGCAAGCAGATATGAGACGTGATGTATTCACTCACTTACAAAAACTACCTAGTACTTACTTTAACAACAATAAATCAGGTACTATTATGTCAAGAATATTAAACGACTTATTAGAAATCTCAGAACTAGCACACCATGGACCAGAGGATTTACTAACATCAGGAATGATGCTTATAGGTTCATTTATTATCTTATTAAAAATAAACGTACCTTTAACTTTAATAATATTTGCTTTAATTCCTATAATAATTTGGTTTAGTTTAACACAAAGAACTAAAATGAATAATGCATTCAAAGATACTAGAGTTAAAACAGGAGAAGTAAATGCAACTTTAGAAAATAGTATAGCTGGTATGAGAGTAACTAAATCTTTCTGTACTGAAAAAGAGGAATTAGAAAAGTTCAATGGAATAAATAATATGTTCAAACAAGCTAGAGAAAATGCTTACAAGGTAATGGGGCAATACTTCTCAGGTATGAACTTCTTTATGGATATGCTAGGTTTAGTATCTTTAATAGCTGCAGGATACTTTACATTCACAGAAAGAATAAACTTAGGTGACTTTACAGCATATCTACTATATGTAAATATGTTTGTTCAACCAATTAAAAGATTAATAAACTTTATGGAACAATATCAAAACGGTATGACTGGGTTTGAAAGATTTGTGGAAATTATGAATCAAGAAACTGAAAAAGAAGCTATAAATCCAGTAGAATTAGAAAATGTAAAAGGTAAGATAGATATAGAGAATGTATCATTTACTTATGAAGATGAAAATGAAGTATTTAAGGATTTAAGCTTATCGATAGATGCAGGAAAAACTATAGCTTTAGTAGGTCCATCAGGTGGAGGTAAAACTACACTTTGTAACCTTATACCAAGATTCTTTGAATTTAATGAAGGTGATATAAAGATTGATGGAACAAGTGTAAAAGATATTAGTTTAGCATCACTTAGAAAAAATATAGGTATAGTTGCACAAGATGTATTCTTATTTACTGGTACTGTAAAGGAAAATATATTAATAGGTAACCCTAACGCATCAGATGAAGAAATCGTAGAAGCTGCTAAAAAAGCTAGAATCCATGATTTTATAGAGGAATTACCAGAAGGATATAACACTTATATAGGTGAAAGAGGAGTTAAGTTATCAGGAGGTCAAAAGCAAAGAGTTTCTATAGCTAGAATATTCCTTAAAAATCCACCAATAATAATACTTGATGAAGCTACTTCAGCGCTAGACAATGTTACAGAAAGAGAAATCCAAGCATCACTAGATGAACTAAGTAAGGATAGAACTAACTTAGTAGTAGCTCATAGATTGTCTACAATCAAAAATGCAGATGAAATAATAGTAATATCAAAAGATGGTATCTCTGAAAGAGGGACTCACGAAGAATTAATAAGTAACAATGGTATATATAGTAAATTACATTCAAAATAATTAAAAAGAGCTTTATATTTCATAGCAATTAATGAAGTATAAAGCTCTTTTTTATATTACTTTTGGTATAAAAATTGACATATAAAACTGTAGGTGTTAATATAGATAAATGCTCTAAAAATTCGACAAAAAACTTAATAATCAGGAGGTGCTATATGTTTACAGGTCTTAGTAAAGAACAAGTAGAAAAAAGCAGAAAAGAACATGGATCTAATATTATTCAAGAAGCAGAACCAGAAACTTTCTTTGATAAATTTAAAGAAGCTTTTGGTGACCCAATGATAATATTACTTATAGCCGTTGCTGGTATAATGGGATTATTTGCATTACTTGGTCATGGTGAGTGGTACGAAGTAGTAGGTATAGTTGTTTCAGTATTATTAGTAACAGTAATATCTGCAAAAACAGAAATGGCAAGTGATAGTGAATACAGAAAGTTAAAAGACTCTACTAAAAAAGATGTTTGTAAAGTTTATAGAAACAACAAAGTTATAGAAATTGAAGTAGACGATGTAGTTGTTGGAGACATGGTTATACTTCAATCAGGAGATAAGATACCTGCTGATGGTATACTTGTTGATGGTGATTTAAGAGTAGATAACTCTGCATTAAATGGTGAATCAGAAGAATGTAAGAAAGTTGCTATAGATGAAAGTTACACTTATGAAGATAAACCTGTAACAGGAGATACTTTCGTGGATAAACACTCTTTATTCAGAGGAGCTGTTATATTTAACGGTGAAGGTATAATGGAAGTTAAAAAAGTTGGTATGAAAACTATGATGGGTTCTATGGCAGAAGATATGGCAGATGATGATGTAGATAGTCCATTAAAAGTTAAATTAACTGCATTAGCAGGTACAATATCTAAGTTTGGATATATTGGAGCTACAGTAATAGCTATAGCTTTAATGGGACAAAAGATAATGGTAGCTGGTGGATTTAATCAGTACTTCCAAATAGGATTTATACCAGTGGTACAAGATATTTTAAATGTTGTTATGGTTGCTGTTGCAATAGTAGTTATGGCAGTTCCAGAAGGTCTACCTTTAATGATAGCTATAGTATTAATGAGAAATACTTCAAAAATGCTAGAAAATAATGTATTAGTTAGAAAGCCTATAGGTATAGAAACTGCTGGTTCTTTAAATGTTTTATTCTCTGATAAAACAGGAACTATAACAAAAGGACAACTTGAAGTTGTTGAGTTCTTTGATGGAAACTTAAAAGATTCATACAAAGATGGTTCTAGTGTAAAAGATATGATGAAACTTTGTATCGGTAAGAATACTGGTGCAATGTTTGATGAAAATGGAAAAGTTGTAGGTGGAAATGCTACTGATAAAGCCTTACTTCAATTCTTAGGAAATGAAGAAATAAACAAGTTATCAGAAGTAACTACTATTAAATCTCAAGGTTTTAACTCTGCTAACAAATACTCTGCATCTCAACTAGATAACAAGTTAACAGTTTATAAGGGTGCACCTGAAAGATTATTAACAAAAGCTACAAAAATGCTAGATGAAAATGGAAATGTTGTAGCTATAGATAAGAATAAAATAAATGAAAAAATAGACTCATTAGCAGTAAAAGCAATGAGAGTATTATCTTTTGCTTATTCAGAAAGTGAATTAGTAGAAGATACATTACCAGAAGATTTAGTTATAGTTGGTTTTGTTGGTATAAGAGATGATGTAAGACCAGAAGCTAAAGAAGCTATAAAAGAAGTTCAAAATGCAGGTGTTCAAGTTGTAATGATAACTGGAGATAGAAAAGAAACTGCAGTAGCAATAGCTAAAGATTCAGGACTTTTAACAAGTGATGACCAAATAGCTTTAACTTCAGATGAATTAAACTCAATGAGTGATGAGGAAGTAAAAGCTATACTTCCGAGATTAAGAGTAATAGCAAGAGCTTTACCTACTGATAAATCTAGAATGGTTAAACTTGCTCAAGAATTAAATCTAGTTTGTGGTATGACAGGTGATGGTGTAAATGATGCCCCAGCATTAAAAAGAGCAGATGTTGGATTTGCAATGGGTTCAGGTACAGATGTTGCTAAAGAAGCAGGAGATATAGTTATACTTGATGACAACTTTAAGTCTATAGAATCTGCAATATTATATGGTAGAACAATCTACAATAATATATTAAAGTTTATAAAGTTCCAATTAACTATAAATGTTTCAGCTGTTGGTATATGTGCAATAGCACCATTCTTTGGAATAGATGAACCTTTAAAAATAACTCATATGTTATGGATAAACTTAGTAATGGATGGTCTTGGAGCTTTAGCTTTAGGAGCAGAACCAGCACTTAAAAAATATATGAAAGAAAGACCAAAATCAAGAACAGAAGCAATAGTTTCTAAAAAGATGTTTGGACAAGTATTATTTGCAGGAGCTTGGTTAACAGTATTAAGCTTTGTATTCTTAAAGAGTCCATTCTTTATAAATATGTTTAAAACTGATATGGCTCATAAAACTGCATACTTCTCAATGTTTGTATTATGTGCAGTATTCAATGGATTTAATGTAAGAAGTGAAGGTTTAAATTTATTTGAAAATATAAGTGAGAACAAAGGCTTTACAAAGGTAATGGCTATAATAGCTTTAGTTCAAGTAGCTATAACGTTTGTAGGTGGAGAGTTCTTTTCTTGTCAACCATTTGGATTAAAAGAATGGTTAGTTATAATTGTTTTAGCTATGACTATTATTCCAGTAGACTTACTAAGAAAAGTAGTTATGAATAAAGCAGGTAAAAAGGAAAAGAAAATAGAAGAAGTTAGTGAAGCTACAGAACAAATGGCTGCATAATTTCAATAAGATATAAAAAAGACAGGTTGAATGACCTGTCTTTTAATTTACTA
>JAFOOW010000139.1 GCA_017425305.1 Peptostreptococcaceae bacterium
TATTCTACCACCTAAGGCTCCTAGAATACAAATTTCTTTTGCATTTAAATCTTTAGCTAAATTTATACATAATTCAGCATCTGTTTCATTTTTTCTTGATGGAAATTTAGTAAATTTGACTTTATTTTCTTTATAAAAACTAATTATTTCAGAATTTAAAGAATCTAAATCTCCTATTATATAATCAGGTATTATATTTATTTTATATAGATGCTTGGCTCCACCATCAGCACAAATTATAAAATCATATTTGTTATTTTGAAAATTAGACTTTAAAAATTCATAGTCTCTAACTTCTCCATTTAAAACAATACATGCTTTCATATATTACCTACTTCTTTGCATTTTCTCTAAACTCAATTACAGTTTCCTTTATATCTGAGCTATTAAATATTGCTGACCCTGCAACAATAACATTAGCACCAGCTTTAACTACATCAGCTACATTTGATGGCTTTATTCCACCATCAACTTGTATATCTATATTTAAGTTTTGTTCAACTACTATAGCTTTTAATTCTCTTATTTTATCTATCATGCTATCTATAAATGATTGACCTCCAAACCCTGGATTAACAGTCATTATAAGTACCATATCTACATCTTTTAATATGTGTTTTATAGTTTCTATAGGAGTAGCTGGATTAAGTGCAACTCCTGCTTTAATATTATAAGACTTTATATTTTGTATAGTTCTATGTAAATGCTTACATGCTTCTTGATGAACTACTATAATATCGCATCCTGCTTCTGCAAAATCTTTGATATACATATCTGGATTTTCTATCATTAAATGTGCATCAAATACCATATTAACATCTTTTCTTAATGACTTAACTATATTAGGTCCTAATGTTATATTAGGTACAAAATGACCATCCATAACATCTATATGTAAATACTCACATCCTGCTTCTTCAACTTTTTTTACATCTTCTAATAATCTTGCAAAATCTGCCGATAATATTGATGGTGCTAATTTAATCATTTTTAATATCTCCTTTTCCCCTGTCTCATTTCATTTAATAATTGTATATAACTATCATATCTTTCTTTTGCTACTTTATTCTCATTTACTGCTTCCTTAACTCCACAACTTGGTTCATTTTCATGCATACATCTTCCACCAAATTTACAGTCATCAGAAAAATCATCAAATTCAATAAAGTACTCTTTTAATTCACCTTCTTCTATATCATCTAAAGTAAGTGAACTAAATCCTGGAGTATCTGCAACCATTCCCCCACATTCTAACTTTAATAGTTCTGCATGTCTAGTTGTATGCTTTCCTCTTTTTATTTTATCACTAACTTCTCCTGTTTGCAGTTTAAAATTAGTGTCTATATGATTTAATAAACTAGACTTACCTACTCCTGATGGTCCAGCAAATACAACTATATTATTTGATAATTCTTCCTTTATCTTATCTATATTTAAATTTTCCTTATTACTAACCGGTATAACTTTATATCCGCTTAGTTCATATATATTCTTTATTCTATCTACTTCTTCTGCTGTAGATAAATCTACCTTAGTTAACACTATTACAATTTCTAGTCCTTCTTTTTCAGCAAGTACTATAAATCTATCTAATAAGGAAAGGTTTGGTGATGGATTTTTAATAGCGAATACTATTATTGCTTTATTTACATTTGCAATAGGTGGTCTAATTAATTCTGTTTCTCTTTCAAATATTTCTTCTACTACACCTTTTTTATTTTCTTCATCAACTATACCTATTTTTACATTATCACCTACTAAAGGTACTATTTTCTCTTTTCTAAATATACCTCTAGCTCTACATTCGTATAGTCCATTCTCTGTATCTACGTAGTAAAAACCACCAATACCTTTTATTATTATTCCATCTATCATGTAATTCCTCCTAAGATTTTATTAATTTCTATTTTATATTGATAATATTATTATTTTATATATTTTAATAAGTATTACAAAAAAGTCCAATTACTATTTAGTATTGGACTTTTAGTATATCTTATAAACTTTATTGTTGTCCATCTGCAATGTCTTGAGCTACTGGAGCATCTTGAACATCTGTAGTAGGAGGAGTTACAGTATCACTTGGAGGTGCTGTACTTTCACCTGAACCATTATTGTTATCTGTATTAGTATTATCTAAGTTTCCTCCATTATTATTTTCTGTGTTATTTCCTTCATTATGACTTGGTGGGTTAATAGGAGTTTGTGGCTCTACCGGTGTTTCTGGGTTATTATTTTCTTCATTCTCTATTGCTTGAGGACCCTTACTTACTACAATAGTTACAGTTCCACCTATATCTATACTTCCTAAAGAAGGAGATTGTGATATAACTGTATCTTTTGTATATGTATCACTATACTCAAATTTATAATTAACATTTAATTTTGCATCCTTAAGAATAGTTTCTGCTTCTCCAATAGTTCTACCTACTAAACTTGGTACATCTACTTCTTTATTACCTTTACTAATTACAACTGTTATAGTATCACCTTCATTTATAGGCATATTAGCTTGTGGTGCTTGTGATATTATTTTACCCTCTTCTACTTCTGTACTATACTCTTCTAATCTAACTCTTACTTTAGCACCAACTTTTTCTGCTAGTCTCTCTGCTTGTGATAAAGTTAAGTTTCTAAACGCTGGAGTAATACCTTGTTCAACCTTTTGAGATTTCCCAATTAAGAAGAACTTTGCAAATAAGAATATTTGAGCTAATAATATTAAAGTTAATACAACAGCTGCTATTTTTAACATCCTTTTAGTTTTAGGACTATCTTCTTTTTTATTTTTATTATTTCTTCTCTTCGGCGTTCTTCTAACTATATCTTCATCCTCTTCATCATCATCTATTTTTGTTGAAGCTTTATTCATATTTTGATTTATAGCCTTAGTAATCTCTGATTCATCTATTTTTTTAGTAGCATAGTTATCATATTCTTTTATAAAATCTAAGTCTATATTTTTTTCTATATACTCAATATCTTCTATTAATTCATCTGCACCTTGGTATCTATCATCACTAGATTTTGATGTTAGTTTTTTAATTATATTTCTAACACTTTGTGGTATAGCTACCTTTTCCTCTTGAGTAAATTCTATTTCATCATTTATATGTTGTAAAGCTATAGATATTGGACTATCTCCTCTAAAAGGAACTCTTCCTATTATCATTTCATATAATACTATTCCTAGTGAATATAAATCTGTAGTATTTCCTACATACTTACCTTTAGCTTGTTCTGGAGAAAAATAGTGAACTGAACCTATTATACTACCTGTACTAGTCATGGTTGAACTTGATACAGCTTTTGCTATACCAAAATCAGTTACTTTAACTAATCTACCTTCATTAGATATTAATATGTTATGAGGTTTTATATCTCTATGAATAATTCCTTTTTTATGTGCTGCTCCTAGAGCTTTAGCTATTTGTTTTGTTATATCTAATGCAGTATACTCATCTAAAGTTCCTTCATTTTTTATTATATCTTTTAGATTTTGTCCTTCTACAAGTTCCATAACTATATAATGAACTTTTCCATCTTCACCTACATCATAAACATTAACTATATTTGGATGAGAAAGGCTAGCTACTGCTTCTGCCTCTCTCTTAAATTTCCCTAAAAACTCTTCATCATCAACAAATTCAGGTCTAAGAACTTTAACTGCAACAGTTCTATTTAAAAGTCTATCTTTAGCTTCATATACAAAAGCCATTCCTCCATCGCCTATTTTTTTGATGATTTCATATCTATTTCCTAAAACAGTCTCTCCCACTATATCACCATCCTAATTATTCTTTATCAACACAACAGATACATTATCTTTTCCTGAGTTCATATTAGCAATATCAATAAGATTTTTTGACATATCTTCTATACTCATATCACTTGATAAAATATCTTTTATATCTTCTTTCTCTACACATCCTGTTAGTCCATCTGTAGCTAGTAACAATATATCATCTTTATTTATATCTTTTTTATAGATATCTACAATTATCATTCTTTCTGTACCTAAAGCTCTAGTAATGACATTTCTTCTAGGATGATTCTTAGCTTCTTCTTCTGTTATAGCATTTTGTGCTATTAATTCTTCAACTAAGGAATGATCTTTAGTTACTTTTTCTAAGTAATTGTCTTGTAATAAATAACATCTGCTATCACCTACATTTGCAATATATGCTTTTTCATCATATAAAATAACTACTGTTAGTGTAGTTCCCATTCCATGATACATATCATCTTCTATAGATTTTTTATATATCATATTATTAACATTATTGTAAGCTTGTTTCAATATATCATCTACATAGTTTATTTTAACATTTCCATTTTGGATTAAGTTATTTTTTAAGAACTTAATTATATTCTCTGCAGCTAATTCACTAGCAACTTCACCTTTATTGTGACCACCCATTCCATCAGCTACAGCAAATATACCTATATCTTTTGATTTAGTAGATATAATTTCCCCTTTGCAGTAATCTTCATTGTTCTTTCTTACTTTTCCTACATGGGAAATATAACTATATATCATATTTGTTCCCCCTTATATTATTTGTGTTTTCTTCTTAACTGTCCACAAGCTCCATTAATATCTGCTCCCATTTCTCTTCTTATAGTTGCAGGTATATTTTCTTTTTGTAAATTATCCCTAAATTTATATATATATGTTTTATCTGGTTTTTCATAGTCTCTTTCATCTACTTTATTTATAGGTATTAAGTTAACATGACATAACATACCTTTTAATAAGCTAGCTAGCTTTTTAGCATCTTCTTGAGAGTCATTAACCCCTTTTATTAAAGAGTACTCAAAAGTAACTCTTCTATTTGTTTTCTTTATATAATACTTACACGCATCAATAACCTCTTTTATTGAATATGCATTTGCTATAGGCATAATTTCTTTTCTAGATTCATCATAAGGAGAATGTAATGATAAAGCTAAATTTATAGGTATTTCTAAATCTGCTAATTCATACATTTTAGGCACTACTCCACATGTAGATAAAGTTATATGTCTATATCCTATATTTAATCCATTTTTATCATTAACTAATTTTAAAAACTGCTTTGTGTTATCAAAATTATCTAATGGTTCACCACTCCCCATAAGAACAAGATTCGACACTCTTTTGCCAATATCCTCTTGAATTTTTATAATTTGATCAAGAATTTCCCATGGTTCTAAATTTCTAACTAATCCATCTATAGTAGATGCACAGAATCTACATCCCATTCTACATCCTACCTGATTAGATATACATACAGTTACTCCATGTTCATATTCCATCATAACACTTTCAATTATGTTTCCATCATTTAATTCAAATAAATATTTTCTTGTTCCATCAAGTTTAGAAACTAATTTTAAGTTTATATTTAAGTTTCCTATAAAGGCTATTTCTTCTAATTTTTCTTGTAAGCTTTTAGGAATATTTTTCATATCTGAAAAACTTTTTGCACCTTTATATATCCATCCATAAATTTGAGTAGCTCTAAAGGCTTTTTCGCCTATGCTTTTTATATACTCTTTTAATTCTTCTTCTGTAAGATTTTTTAAACAAACTTTATTTTCCATTTTTAATTCCTACCTTATTCTCTTTAGTTTAGCTATGAAGAATCCATCCATACCATGTATGTTTGGATATATCTTTATATATCCTTTTTCTTGGTTGTCTAAATCTATATTTATATTTTCTATAGGTACTAACTCAAAGTTTTTATTTTCTTTTAGAAATTGTTCTACAACATCTATATTTTCTTCATCATGTATTGTACATGTGCTATATATTAAAGTTCCATTTTCTTTTACATACTTAGATGCATTATTTAATATCTTACTTTGTATATCAGGTAAACCTGATAATTCACTTGCTTCTTTGAACTTTATTTCTGGCTTTCTTCTTATTATTCCAAGTCCTGAACAAGGTACATCTGCTAAAACATAATCAAATTTATCAATACTATTATCATCTAATTTTAAAGCATCTCTATTTTCAATACTCACATTAGTAAGTCCTAGTCTGTTAACAGTAGATTTTATTAGCTTTAACTTGTGATCAAAAACATCTCTAGCTATTACTTGTCCTGTATTTTCCATAATTGTAGCTACATGTGTTGTTTTTCCTCCTGGAGCACTACATATATCTAAAACTTTAGAGTCTTTTTCAGGATTAGCTATTTTACCAACTAACATAGAGCTTATATCTTGAATAGTAAAGTAACCTAATTTAAATAATTCATTACCTTCTATATTTTTAAGATTTTGAACCATTATAGCCTCATCTATTCCATTTACTTTAGTACACTTTATTCCTTCTTTTGCTAATTTACCTATAAGTTCATCTCTACTTATCTTTAAAGTATTAGTTCTTATATATAAGTTAGGTTTTTCAGCATTTGCATCCAATAAATCCTCTGTAAATTCTTGTCCAAAATCTTTTATCCATTTTTCTACTATCCATGGATTATAAGAATATTTTATAGAAAGCTCATCTTTTATTTCTTTATCTTTTATTTCCATTATAGAATCTTTTTGTCTTAAAACATTTCTTAATATAGCATTAACAAATCCTGATGATTTTTTATCATATTTCTTTATTAAATTTACACTTTCATTTACAGCTGCATGGTCTTTTATACTATCTAAAAATAATATTTGATAAATACCTAGCCATAGTGATATTTTAACATATGTAGACATTTTTTTCGATTTTATCTTAGATAACTTGTCTATTATATAATTTAAATAATATTTATTTTCTATAATTCCATAAATAAGTTCTGTTGCCAAACCTTTTTCTTGATCGCTTATATTTACATTTTTAAAATTCTTATTTATAGATATATTAGAATAGTTTTTATTTCTCTCTATATCATATAAAGTTTTAAATGCCAATTCTCTTGAATTCATTTCAATTCCTCCATATTTAAATTTACATAGAAAAAGTCCTAGAAACCCCTAGGACAATCTCCATTAATCATCATTTCTTTGTGCTATAGCAAGTAATCTTAATAATTGAAGTACTGATGTAAGTGCTGCTGCAACATATGTAAGTGCTGCTGCTGTTAGTACTTCTCTTCCTTGCTTAATTTCTTTCCCCTCTAATATACCTTCATTTCCAAGTTGAACTAAAGCTCTACTTGAAGCATTAAATTCTACAGGTAATGTAACTATTTGGAATATAACTGATGCTGAGAAAAGTAGTATTCCTATTTTTAATAAAGCTCCACCCATTAAAAATCCTACAGCAATTAAAATCCATGACATGTTTGATGCAAAGTTTACTACTGGAACTAAACTACTTCTTAATTGAAGTGGTAAATATCCTTTTGCATGTTGAATTGCATGACCACATTCATGAGCTGCAACAGATACTGAAGTAATAGATTTTCCATAATACACATCTTGCGATAATCTAACTACATTACTTCTTGGATCATAATGGTCACTTAAATGACCTCTAACCATTTCAATTCTTACATTATATAGTCCATTTGCATCTAATATTCTTCTTGCAGTTTGTTCTCCTGTATAACCTAAGTAACTATTTACTTTTAAGTATCTACTTGTTGTACTGCTTACTTTAAATTGAGCATACATAGTAAATAGTATAGCTGGTATTAAAATAAATATCGTTGGATCTAATCCGTATCCATACCCATAACCATATCCGTAATAAGGCATAAATTTAACACTCTCCTATAAAGAATTTGATTGCATTTTCAACTTCTTTTATCTCTATTTTAGTATCTACACATGGACCATTTGGCCTTTTATTAAATACACCTAATACAGGAACTTGTTTAGCATCCTGTACCCCAGATGTTAAATCTCTTTCACAAGCTACTGCTATAACAGCTTTAGGCTTACTTTCTATGATTTTTTTTCTAGCTAAAGTTCCACCTGTAGCTATACATATATTTACATTATATTTATCTTGAAGTGCTAATAAATCTCCAACATTACATAATCCACAACTTTTACAGTTTTTAATTTCTGTAGTCACTCTTAACTTACAAGAACTTTTCTGTATACAATGAGGTATTAAAATAAGTATATCTTCTGCTTTTAAGTTAAATTTTTTACTGTATATATACTCATTGTTTAACTTGATATAAACTTTTCTTATTTCATTTTTAGGTATATTTATTGTATTACCTAAAACTATAAGAGCTGGATATAATACACTTACTATATTAAAGTTTATTTTCATTATAGTAGGGCTAATTTTTTTATTCTTTAAAATAGAGTATGTTACTATACTTGAAAATATAATAACTATTAATAGTATAAATA
>JAFOOW010000011.1 GCA_017425305.1 Peptostreptococcaceae bacterium
ATAGTTTCACAAAGAACTCTGTAACAGCTTCATTACATCCTTCGTCCATTGTAAATCTTTCTCTATCCCAGTCACAAGAATCTCCTAACTGTTTCATTTGGTCTACTATTTTTCTACCAAACTCATTTCTCCAGTCCATAGCTCTCTTTAGGAATTCTTCTCTTCCTATTTCGTACTTAGTTTTTCCTTCTTGCTCCTTTATTCTTTCAACAACCTTAACTTCTGTTGCTATAGAAGCATGGTCTGTTCCTGGTTGCCATAATGTTTCATAACCGTCCATTCTCTTCCATCTAACAAGTATATCTTGCAATGTATGGTCAAGAGCATGTCCCATATGTAATTGTCCTGTTATATTTGGTGGGGGTAACATTATTGTAAATGGTTTTTTATTTGGGTTTGGAGAAGATTTGAATAATCCTTTTTCCATCCACTCAGCGTATAATCTTGATTCGAAATCTTTAGGATTATACGTTTTTGGTAAATTTGTATTTTCCATGTTTATTTCCTCCTGTTATATTTTTCATATAAATTAAAAAAGAGCTTTTCATCCTTAAATAAGGACGAGAAGCTCGCGGTACCACCTTAATTTTATATATAAATTTAAATTTATATATAACTCTTAATAGATGTAACGATTCTCACCGTCTAAACCTACTACTATTTCAGCTTAGAAACTCCAAAGCTACCTTCTGCAAGTCTTTTCTTAGAAAGTCTTTCAGCCGGTGAACTTTCCTCTCTGTAAGATGAGTTTTGCATACTCCTCTTTTTCATTGTTTTTAGATATTCTTATTATCTTTTAATTATATATAATCAATCTTAGTATTGTCAATATTTATAGTATTATATTCAACTAGTTAAATTTTGCTCCCAATAATTTTTATTATACTCATTTTCTTCAATTGGCAGTATAGTGTATCCTTTTGAATTTAATATATCTATCATTTCTTGTAGTGCTTTTACTGTTTGCTCTTTTTCATGCATTAGTAAAACTATTTGTCTATGCTCATCTGAATACAATTCTACATTATTTATTATTTCTTCTGTAGTTGCTCTCCAGTCTTGTGTGTCTAAGTTCCAATCCCATATTTTATAACCTTTATTAACTAAAGCATCATAAGATTCTTTAGGTGCATAAGGCTTACTTCCATATGGAAGTCTTAATAAGTTAGATGTGCTACCTGTTAATTCGTTAAGTGTATTTTTACATTTTTCAAATTCATTAACTGTAGCTTCTGGAGAATTATATAGTAACTTTATATCATGACTAACACTATGATAACCAGCTGAGTGTCCTTCATCCACTATTCTTTTTACTTGAGTTGGATACTTCATCATATTTCTATCTATCATAAAAAAAGTTGCTTTTACATTATTTCTATTTAATATATGTAGTATTTCGTTTGTATACTTAGATGGACCATCATCAATAGTTATATAAGCTACCTTTTCTGGTTTTGGCTTAGGTCCTCTATTATTAGCATTACATGATTTTATAATTAATTCTGTAATAGGCATCATTTCTATATCAACTTTTGAATTTATAGTTTCTTTATCAGAAAGTAAGTTAAATATATTGTTACA
>JAFOOW010000140.1 GCA_017425305.1 Peptostreptococcaceae bacterium
AAAGATTAATATAGTAATATAATTTATCTAAATATAAAAATAGACTATATTAAAGTATTCAATTTACTGTAATATAGTCTATTTATTATTTATTATTTAAATGGATTATAGAATCTTCCTCCATTTTTATATGTCATATATATTGATATACATAGTATAATAACTGCAACTACTATAGCTATATAGTCATTTACTTTAAACTTTCTTGAATTATACCAAGTACGTTTTCTCTTCGTTCCAAAACCTCTTAGTTCCATAGCACAACTTATTACTTCTATTCTTTCTAAACTTGAGAATATTAAAGGCATAAGTATCGATGCTATATTCTTTATACGTTTTGTTAGTTTTTCTTTCTTAGACATATCTATACCTCTAGCTTGTTGAGCATATGATATATCATGATAATCTCTTTGTATATCTGGTATATATCTTAAAGCTATTGCTACTGAGTAAGCAATCTTATAGTTTATACCTATCTTACTTAAAGATGCTGCAAATTCACTAGGATCTGTAGTTGATATAAATAGTAATGCCATTGGTATAGTAGCTAATATTTTTAAGTTAAAGTTTAACTGATAAAATAATTGTTCTGCTGTTATTGTATATGGTCCAAATAAATGAATTAAATTCGTTCTAGTTCCATATATGTCTACACCTTGGTAAGGTCCTAGTATAAATATAGCTATATTATTAATAACCATAAAAGCTAATATGAAGTATACCACAAACGATACATCTTCAAATTTAATCTTTGACATTGCAAATATAACTAAACTAAATATTAACATCCCTATAAGAACACGAGTGTCATATGTTGACATAGATACAAGTGCCCAAAGTATAAAGAATATTAATTTCGTTGCACCTGTTAAATTATGAATCGGTGAATCTTCTTTTATATATGATAGCATTGTTGTTTTCATATTCTTCTAATCCTCCTATCATAATCAATAAAACTATCTACGAATCCACGTGGATTTTCAAGTTCACATTTTACTGCTAACTCATATAAAGATGTTTCTTTAAGATTAGCTGCATTTATAACCTCTTTATTAGTTAATACATTAGCTGCTGTATCATCAGCTAACTTTTGACCATCAGCTAATACTATTGCTCTATTTGTATATTCAAGCATTAAATGCATATCATGTGTAATCATTATTATAGTTACACCTTTATTATTTAACTCTAATAAGAATTCCATAATCTCATTATAATGCTTAAAATCTTGTCCTGCTGTTGGTTCATCTAATATTAGAATTTCTGGATTTAAAACTAATATAGATGCAATTGTTACACGTTTCTTTTGTCCAAAACTAAGTGCTGATATTGGCCAGTTACGATATTCGTAAAGTCCACATACTTTAAGTGTTTCATATACACGTGTTTTAACTTCTTCTTCTGGTATTCCTCTAAATCTTAAACCTAAAGCTACTTCATCAAATATCATAGTTTTAGAAATCATTTGATTTGGATTTTGCATTACCATACCAATTCTTTCTGCACGTTCTTTAATTGAGTCATCACCTATATCTCTATTATTTAGAAGTATTTGTCCACTTGTTGGCTTATAGAAACCACAAATTAATTTAGATATAGTAGACTTTCCAGCTCCATTTTTACCTATGATACTAACCATTTCACCTTTATTAACCTTAAATGAAATATCCTTTAAGATAGGTTTATTTTTTTCATATTGGAATGATATATCTTTTAGTTCTAATAAAATATTCTCTTCTTTTATTTCATTATTAGATGAATTGTCCTTA
>JAFOOW010000141.1 GCA_017425305.1 Peptostreptococcaceae bacterium
TATTAGACTTATTAGAAGAACAATATAACACTTTTGAAGATAAAATAGTAACAATTGGATGCGGAGATAATGAAAAAGACTTAGAAGTTTTAAAAGAAGAAGTAAATAAACGTATTGATGTCAAAAAAGTTTATATAGCAAGAGGTGGAGCATGTATTTGTTCTCATACAGGTCCTGGTATTTTCGCAATTAGTTGTTCAAATTAAATATATAAATTTATATGAATAGGTAAATACTAAATAAAATAGATAGTAAGTTACAATCCTTTTGTATCTCTAATATTATCAATGGATTTGAGTAAATGACTTTAAGGTTGTTAAATTATAGTATTTTTGATAAGATAGTACATAGGATACTAAACGCGGTTTTAATAAAGAGGAGGTACAAGCATTAATGTTTGAACATAAGATTTTCAAAATGGATTTTGCAGGAAGAGAACTTTCTGTTGAAATAGGAAAAATAGCCGAGTTAGCTAGTGGTAGTGCTATACTTCAATACGGTGAAACTATGGTTATGGTAAACGTATCAAAATCAGCTAAACCAAGAGAAGGAATAGATTTCTTCCCTCTAAGTGTTGATTATGAAGAAAAATTATATTCAGTAGGTAAAATACCTGGTGGATTCTTAAAAAGAGAAGGAAAGCCTTCAGAAAAAGCAATACTTACATCAAGACTTATAGATAGACCTATAAGACCATTATTCCCAAAAGGATTTAGAAATGATGTACAAGTAGTTGCTACTGTTTTATCAGTAGATCAAGATTGTACTCCTGACATAGTAGCTATGATAGGTTCATCAGTAGCTTTATCTATATCTGATATACCATTTAATGGACCAACAGGTTCTGTATTAGTTGGATTAGTAGATGGAGCATTTGTTGTTAACCCTACAGCAGAACAAAGAGAAAAAAGTACTCTTCACTTAGTTGTATCAGGAACTAAGGATGCAATAATGATGGTTGAAGCTGGAGCTGAAGAAATACCAGATGCTTTAATGTTAGAAGCTATATTATTTGCTCATGAAGAAATAAAGAAAGTTGTAGAATTCATAGAAACTATAGCTGCAGAAGTTGGAAAAGAAAAGATGGAAGTAGAACTTCATGAAATAAATGCAGAAGTAGAAGCTGCTGTTCGTGAATTTGCTACTGCTAATATGAAAGAAGCTGTAAAAACTGTAGAAAAGCTTGAAAGAATGGAAAAGATGGATGCAGTAAAAGAAGCTACTTTTGCTCATTTTGAAGATATAGTAGAAGAATTTGGACAAGATATAGATGAAACTTTACATGCTATAATAAAAGAAGAAGTTAGAAAGCTTATAGTACATGAAAATATAAGACCAGATAACAGAAAGCCACATGAAATAAGACCAATATGGTGCGATAATGGATTTATACCTAGAGCACATGGTTCTGGATTATTTACAAGAGGTCAAACTCAAGTTATGTCTATAGCTACATTAGGAGCTTTAGGTGATGTTCAAATATTAGATGGCCTTGATGAAGAAGAAAGCAAGAGATATATGCACCACTACAACTTCCCAGCATATAGTGTTGGTGAAGCTAGACCATCAAGAGGACCAGGAAGAAGAGAAATAGGACATGGTGCTTTAGCAGAAAGAGCATTATTACCTGTAATACCTTCTAAAGAAGAATTCCCATATGCAATAAGAGTTGTTTCTGAAGTATTAAGTTCTAACGGATCAACTTCTCAAGGTAGTGTATGTGGATCAACATTATCATTATTAGATGCTGGTGTACCTTTAAAAGATATGGTAGCGGGTATAGCTATGGGTCTTATAAAGCATGATGATAAAGTTGCTATACTTTCAGATATACAAGGAATGGAAGACCATTTAGGAGATATGGACTTTAAAGTTGCTGGTACTGAAAATGGTATAACAGCTATACAAATGGATATAAAAATAGCTGGTATAGATGAGCAAGTTTTAAGAGATGCTTTAACTCAAGCTAAAGCTGGTAGAATTCATATATTAAATGAAATGAGAAAAACTATAGATGCTCCTAAACCAGAATTATCTAAATATGCTCCAAAGATAGTAACAATGAACATAAACCCAGATAAGATAAGAGACGTTATAGGACCTGGTGGAAAAGTTATAACTAAGATAATAGATGAAACTGGTGTTAAGATAGATATAGAACAAACTGGAGAAGTATTCATAGGTGGAATAGATATGGATATGATAAAGAGAGCTCAAGAGTTAATATACAATATAGTTGCTGAAGCTGAAGTAGGACATACTTACACAGGAAAAGTAACTAGAATAATGAACTTTGGTGCTTTTGTTGAAATACTTCCAGGTAAAGAAGGATTACTTCATATATCTCACATAGCACATGAAAGAGTTGCTAAAGTTGAAGATGTATTAAATATAGGTGATGAAGTAACAGTAAAAGTTACTGAAATAGATGAAAAAGGAAGAGTTAACTTATCTAGAAAAGAACTTTTACCAAAACCAGAAAAGAAAGATAAAAAAGAAGATAATAAATAGTTAAAAAGAGATTGCATTGCAATCTCTTTTTTATTTTATAAATGAACAATATAGTCATTTTTTGCAATGATGAAGGCAATATAAGTTATATAGGTATATAGGGATATAATATATAATTTAAGAGTCATAAAAAGTCGTTTATTCTAATACACTTTATTGAAGAAATAAATTGTACATATTAGGAGGAAGCTTTTATGATAATGATGGTACTAAATAAAAGTAAACTAAAGAAGATAATAATTAGTGTAGTAATCATATTAATATCAATAATAGGTGTTGTATTTATGAGCAATAAAGGCAATACTCCTACATTTAATCTATTTTTTAAAGCTGATGAACCATATTATAATGGAACAAAAGAGAATAGTGGACACGTTGCAATAACTTGCAACGTGGACTTAGGATGGGAAAGTGAGTATATTGAAAAGATACTTAAAGTTCTAGATGAAAAAAAGGTTAATATAAGCTTTAATGTAACTGGTAGATGGGCGGAGGAAAATCCAGAACTTCTTTTAGAAATAAAAGAAAAAGGACATGAAATAGGTAACCATGGATACAAACACTTAGACTATGCCAACTTAGATTATGATGCAAATTATAAACAAATTAAAACATCTAAGGAAATTATAGAAAACATTATAAAAACAGAAACAAAATTCTTCCAAGCTCCATCAGGATCTTTTTCAGGAGATACTGTAAAAGCTGCTAAAGACTTAGGATATATTCCATTCAAATGGGATGTAGATACTATAGACTGGCAAAATAGACAAGAACCAGAAGTTATTATAGAAAGAGTAAAGAAAAAAGATATTAAAGATGGAAGTATAATACTTATGCATCCTACATATGCAAGTGGTGAGGCTATAGATGATATAATAGAAATTATAGAAAGTAAAAACTTAAAGCCTGGTAGCCTTAGAGATATATTTGATTTATAAAATATTTACTGTTGAATAATACATATTACTAACTTATAATTTAATACATATTATTTACGGTTAAAAATTAAACTATATTAAAATGCATAAAATGGAGGAGAAATATGTATAAGATACATACGTTGAGTAATGGACTTACAATAATAGGAGAAGAAATACCATATCTAAAATCAATAACATTAGGTATATGGGTTAATGCAGGTTCTAGAATAGAAGAGGAAAATAATGCGGGAATTTCACACTTTATAGAACATATGCTTTTTAAAGGTACTAAAAATAGAACTTCTAAAGAATTAGCAAGTACTATAGATAACCTAGGTGGACAAATAAATGCATTTACTAGTAAAGAGTGTACTTGTTTTTATGTTAAGTTATTAGACGAGCATATAAGTATAGGTGTAGATGTATTAAGTGATATGATGCTTAATTCACTATTTGATTCAGAAGAAATAGATAAAGAAAGACAAGTAATATTAGAAGAATTAAAGATGTATGAAGATTCACCAGAAGATTTATCATATGACTTACTTACTGAGAATATATATAAAACTGATGGATTAGGTATGAATATAATAGGTACAAAAGAATCTTTATACAATATAAATAGGGAAAATATATTAGAGTATTTTAATAAATATTATGTAGCAAGTAACTGTGTTATATCTATGAGTGGTAATTTTAACTTTGAAGAAATGATAAAGTTAATAGAAGATAAATTTAATAATTTACCACAAGGAGAAGTTAAGGTAGAAGTTACAAAACCAGAATTTCATCCATGCTTTATTGCTAAGAATAAAGATACTGAACAAGTTAATTTAGCTATGAGCTTAAAAGCTATACCTCTAGAAAATAGAGAAGATGCATATGCACTATCTATAGTTAACAATATATTTGGAGGAAGTATAAGTTCTAGGCTTTTCCAAAATATAAGAGAAAATAAAGGTTTAGTTTATTCTATATATTCAGCACCAAGTTTATACAGAAAAACTGGAGAACTTGGAATTTATGCAAGTATGAGTAACGAAAATCTAAAAAAAGTATATAATTTAGTATTAGAAGAAATTGACAACCTAAGAATAAATGGTCTTACAGAACAAGAAATAAAAGAAAGTAAAGAGCAACTAAAAGGTAGTTATATTCTAGGATTAGAAAGTACTAGTAGTAGAATGATGTCTATAGGTAAAGCTATGCTTTTGATGAAGGAAGTAAAAAATCCTAATGATATTATAGAAAGTATAAATAATATAGATAAAGAAAGAATAGACTTAATAATAGACAAGGTATTTAATAAAGAAAATATTGGAGTATGTATTGTAGGAAAAGACGTAGAGAATATAACTTTAGACTAATAAGATTAGACGTATAATTAAGGTTAATAAAAACTTATAATTTATATGGGGGGATACTTATGAACTTATCTGAAGTGGCAGGTAAAGAAATTGTTAACTTAGTTACAGGAGAAAGATTAGGCGTTGTAGGAGAATGTGACCTTATTATTGAAGACACTACAGGTAAAATACTAGCATTGCTGATTCCTAGAGAAAGAGGATTCTTTGGATTTAGAAAAGATAAATCTGTATTAGAGGTACCATGGAGAAATGTTAAAAAAATAGGGAATGATATGATAATTATAGAATATGAGGGTATGTATTAGGAGGATAACATGACAATATTAGTTCAAAAATTTGGTGGGACATCTGTGGGATCTAAAGAAAAAATGCAAGAGGTTTGTAAAATAATAAAAAGCTATAAAGATAAAGGATTAGATTTAGTTGTAGTGGTTTCTGCAATGGGAAGAAAAGGAGCACCTTATGCAACAGACACTTTAATAGGTTTATGTAAGGAAGTTAACACTAATCCATCTAAAAGAGAATTAGATTTAATTATGTCTTGTGGAGAAATAATATCAGGCACAATATTAACTAATATGCTTAAGGGTCAGGGAATAGATTCTGTATTCTTGACAGGTAGCCAAGCAGGTATATATACAAATGGCCAATTTTCAGATTCTAGAATAGTAGATATAAAACCTGAAAGAATATATAAAGAATTAGATGAAGGTAAAGTAGTTATAATTGCTGGATTCCAAGGGATAACAGAAAGTGGAGAAATAACTACCCTAGGAAGAGGTGGAAGCGATACATCTGCAGTAGCTATAGGAAAAGCACTAGGGTGTAAAACTGTTGAAATCTATACAGATGTAGATGGTATAATGACAGCAGACCCTAGAGTTGAACCTCAAGCTAAGGTTCTAAATAGTATGGATTATGAAGAAGTATTCCAAATGGCAGATAAAGGTGCAAAAGTAATACATCCAAGAGCCGTAGAAATAGCTAAAAGTGGTGGAATAACTTTAAATATAAAAAATACTTTAAATCCAACATATCCAGGAACTAAGATAAGTGGAATGGCTCCTAAATTTGAGGTAAATAAAGACATTGAAACTAGCAAAAACCATATGACAGCAGTTGCACATAAAAGTGGATTAACTCAAATTAAGGTAAAAACTAAAGAAGATACATTCACAGAAATAATGAGTCAAATAGAAGAAAATGAAATAAGTTTAGATATGATAAACTTCTTTATAGAAGAAAAAGCTTTTGTAATAGACACTGATAAGCTAGAAGATTTATCTAAAATATTAAAGTCTAATAATTTAGAATTTGAAGTTAAAGAAAATTGTGCTAAGGTCACTTTAATAGGATCAAAAATGACTGGTATACCAGGTGTTATGGCTAAAATAGTTAGAGCTTTATCTAAAGCTAAAATAAACTTACTTCAAACTTCTGACTCTAGTATGACAATATCTTGTTTAGTAGAAGAAAAAGATATGAAAGATGCTGTTCACTCAATACACAATGAATTTAATCTAAATTAATTTAATAATATCCTTCTTTTTTGGTTAACTTATATCTAAAGTTAAATCATTAAAGGAGGATATTTTTATGTCTAATAATAAAAAACAATGTACTAACCAACCTCATGTTAAGTTAGAATTTGCAGAAGAGTTAAACTTACCACCAAGATTAAGACCTAAAAAGAGTGGATCTGTTGCTCAAAATACAGCTAGACCTATACAAAAACATCCAAAAGGAAAATAGATTATTATAATCTAAGAGGAGGTCTACCTAATGGACTTATTTAAGAAAGATAATAATGAAAAAAATATAGATAATATATTAAATATAAATCTTAAATCAGAAGACGATTTTGATGAAGATGAACCTGAAGATATACAAGATATAAAACAAATGGGTGTACCTAATATGCCTCAACAAGCTATAAAAGATATACAATGTATAACTATTATAGGTGAAATTGAAGGTCATTTTGCAGGTAATCCACAGAAAAAATCTACAAAGTACGAGCATATAATTCCTATGTTATTTTCTATAGAGGAAAGTAAAGATATAAAAGGTGTACTTGTTATATTAAATACTGTAGGAGGAGATGTAGAAGCTGGACTTGCTATAGCTGAACTTTTAAATAGTTTATCTAAAAAAGTAGTAACTCTAGTTTTAGGAGGAAGTCATAGTATAGGAGTTCCTTTAGCTACGGCAGGAGATTATTCTTTCATAGCACCTACAGCAACTATGATTGTTCATCCTATAAGAACTAATGGATTAGTAATAGGTATAAATGAAACTTTTGAATACTTTAAGAAAATGCAAGAACGTATAGTACAATTCATAACTAGAACATCAGATATAGAAAGAGAAGACTTAGAAAAGATAATGCATTCAAAAGAAGATTTAGTAAGTGATGTAGGAAGCGTTTTAATAGGAAAAGAAGCTGTAGACTGTGGACTTATAGATGATGTAGGTGGATTAAAAGATGCTATGGCTAAGCTTAGAGAATTAATAGAAGAAAATGATGATTCTAAATAAAAATTTGTTTAAAAAACATATATTATGATATAATTATAAAGATATAAAAGTGTTAGTGTTAAAAGACATTAACACTTTTTGCTATGAGTTTAGTTTTTTATATATTAAATTAGAAGTTTATTTAAAATGAGGTGAGATTGTGGCCAAGAAAAAATCTAAAAAGAAAAAAGCTAAAGAAAGTAATTTTACAGCTGAGTATAACAATTTAATAACTATTTTTGTAGGTATATTTTTATTGTACAGCTTAAGTTCAGAATCAATGGGATTACTAGGAACACTAATGCAATCTGTATTTAAAGGTTTATTTGGTAAGCTATCCATAATAGTTCCATTTATGTTTATAGGAGTAGGTATTTTAGGATTTTTTGAGAAAAATGAGTATGTTTATAGAATTAAAAATTCAAAATTATATTATATAGGTATATTTTTTATATTTATATTCTATGGACTTTTAAATGCAAAATCACTTCCTATAGATAGTCCAACAAACTCATATGTTGTTAAAGATATTGTAAACTCTGCTATAGATGGTGAAGGATGTGGTTTAATATCCACAGTAATTACATTCTATGCAACTAAAATATTGGGTGTAACAGGTGTATGGTTAGTTAGCGTATTTGCAGTTTTAATAACTATAATGTTTACATTTAATATATCTTTAAGAGATATTATATATACAATAAATGCTAAGACAACAAATGGTTCTAATAAAAATCTTACTTTAAAGGAAAGAGCTTTAAACTTAAAAAATGCTATGGTTGATATGGTAACGGAAGAAGTTGATGAAAAAACTATAGTAGATAAAAATGGTGGACTACTAAGTAAGTTTAGAAAAGATAAAGACTTTGAAGAAGATATTATAGATGAATATGAGAATGATAAAACAGTAAAAATAGTAGGATTTAATAAAGCGGAAGATGACTACCTAGAAATATTAGAAGGTACTCAAAGTATGCCTGAATTAGAAGTATTAAAAGAACTACAAAAGGCTAAGCCTTCTGAAACAACATTAAATCCTAAAGTTGATAATGATTTAGAAAGAACTCAACCTATGGATATAAATAATGATTTAAATTTAGATAGCTACCAAAAGCCTAGTTTAAATTTATTAAATAAAATAGAAAATAAAGCTGATGATAAATTAAGAAAGAAAGCATTAAAAAGCAATGCTATGTTATTACAAAAAACATTAGGAGACTTTGGAGTTGAAGCTAGTGTTAATGATTATACTGTAGGACCTACAATAACTAGATATGAGTTACAACCTAAACCAGGGGTTAAGGTAAGTAAGATAGTTAATTTAACAGATGATATAGCTTTAAGCTTAGCTGCTAAAAGTATAAGAATAGAAGCACCGATACCAGGTAAGAGTGCGATAGGAATAGAAGTTCCTAATGAAGAATCTCAAATGGTAACATTAAGAGAAGTATTAGAAAGTGATGAGTTTAAAAACTTTGATTCGCCACTAGCTATGGGATTAGGTAAGGATATAGAAGGAAAGCCTATAATAGCAGATATAGGTAAAATGCCTCACTTACTTATAGCTGGGTCAACAGGTTCAGGAAAAAGTGTATGTGTAAATACTTTAATAAACAGTATATTATACAAAGCTAATCCAGATGAAGTTAAGTTTTTACTTATAGACCCAAAGGTTGTTGAACTTGCAAGTTATAATGGAATACCACACTTATTAATACCAGTTGTAACTGACCCTAAGAAGGCAGCTAATGCATTAAACTGGGCAGTTGTGGAAATGAATAGAAGATATAAGCTGTTTGCTGAAAATGGAGTTAAAGATATAACTAGTTACAATGATAAATGTGAGGAAAAACTTCCTAAGATAGTTATAATTATAGATGAGCTTGCTGACCTTATGATGGCAAGTGCAAATGATGTTGAAGATTATATATGTAGACTTGCCCAAATGGCTAGAGCCGCTGGAATGCACTTAATAGTTGCAACACAAAGACCATCAGTTGATGTTATAACAGGGGTAATAAAAGCTAATATACCTTCAAGAATAGCATTTGCAGTTTCATCTCAAACAGATTCAAGAACAATACTTGATATGGGTGGAGCAGAGAAACTTTTAGGAAAGGGAGATATGTTATTCTATCCTTTAGGAGCTGCAAAGCCAGTTAGACTACAAGGTGCATTTATATCAGAAGCAGAATCTGAAAGAGTAATAGAGCATGTAAAGAGCCAAGTTAAAGAGGAAATTAAGTATGAAGAATGTATAGTTGATACTATATCTAAAATGTCTAAGGAACAAGCTAGTGATGAAGATGACTTATTAAGTGATGCTATAGAATTTGTAGTTGAAAGTGGTCAAGCACCTGCATCAATGTTACAAAGAAAGTTCAAAATAGGATTTAATAGAGCTGCAAGACTTATAGACTCAATGGAAGAAAGAGCTATAGTAGGTAAAAGTGAAGGAAGTAAACCTAGAAAAGTTTTAGTAAGCAAACAAGATTTAGAAAATTTAGAAGGTGAATAAACTTGAAAAAAATAAATATAGATGAAGCACTTAAGTTAGACAACACAGTATTTATAGACGTTAGAACCGAATCTGAATATAATGAAGACCATATATTAAATGCTGTTAGCTTACCTCTTTTTAGTGATGAAGAGCATAAAGATGTAGGTACTATATATAAAACTGAAGGTAAGCAACAAGCAATATCAAAAGGATTTGACTATGTACAATGTAAACTTAAAAATATATACTCAGAAGTTTTTAAACTATCAAATGAGTATGACAATATAGTTATATATTGTGCTAGAGGTGGAATGAGAAGTGGAAGTATTGTAAGCCTTGTTACTACATTAGGTATAAACGCCTATCAACTAGAAGGTGGATATAAAGCATATAGAAATTATGTTTTAGATTATTTTAAAACTGTTATGGATGAAAAACACTTTATAGTAGTTCATGGATTAACAGGAGTTGGAAAAACAGATGCATTATTAATGTTAGAAGAAAATGGACTAGATATAATAGACTTAGAAGGAATAGCTAAAA
>JAFOOW010000142.1 GCA_017425305.1 Peptostreptococcaceae bacterium
AGGTGATTAATTATGAAAAAAAGAGTTATGATCGGTATGAGTGGTGGAGTAGATAGTTCTGTTGCAGCATATCTTTTAAAAGAACAAGGATATGATGTAATAGGGGTAACTATGAAACTATGGCAAGATGATGATGATGAACTTATAGAAAATGAAGGTGGATGTTGTTCATTAGCAGCAGTTGAAGATGCAAGACAAGTTGCTGAGAAGATAGGTATACCTTTTTATGTTTTAAACTTTAGTGAAGTATTTAAAGAGAAAGTTATAGAACCTTTTATAGATGAATATTTAAATGGAAGAACTCCA
This sequence comes from Peptostreptococcaceae bacterium, assembly GCA_017425305.1. Lineage (GTDB taxonomy): Bacteria > Bacillota > Clostridia > Peptostreptococcales > Peptostreptococcaceae > Paraclostridium. The sequence continues at coordinate 307 of JAFOOW010000142.1, forward strand.
AATCCTTGTATAGCTTGTAATAAGCATATAAAGTTTGATGACTTCTTCAATAAAGCTCGTCAAATAGGATGTGACTATGTTGCTACAGGTCATTATGCAAAGATAGAAAAAGATGAAGAAACAGGAAGATATTTATTAAAGAAATCAGTTACGGATAAAAAAGACCAAACTTATGCATTATACAACTTAACTCAAGAACAATTAGAACACACTTTACTTCCAATAGGTGAGTTTGAAAAAGAAAGAGTTAGAGAAATTGCAAAAGAAATGGGTATGGACGTTCATAATAAACCTGATAGTCAAGAAATATGCTTCGTAAAAGATAATGATTATGCTGGATATGTAAAAAAACATGCAAAAAGAAGAATTGATCCAGGGTTTTTCGTAGATACTAAAGGTAATATATTAGGAAAACATAATGGAATAGTAAACTATACAATAGGACAAAGAAAAGGGCTAGGTATAGCATTAGGAAAGCCTATGTTTGTTGTAGATATAGACCCTGTTAAAAATACAGTTGTATTAGGTGACAACGAAGACATATTCAACAAAGGTCTTATAGCTAAAGATGTAAACTTAATATCAATAGATGATATAAAAGAACCTATAAGAGTACAAGCTAAGATAAGATACTCTGCAAAACCATCAAATGCAACAGTAACTAAGATAGGTGAAAATAGAATAAAAATAGAGTTTGATGAACCTCAAAGAGCTATAACTAAAGGTCAATCAGTAGTAATGTATGATGGAGATAAAGTTGTAGGTGGAGGAATAATAGAAAGAAGCTTATAATTTTAAAATACTATTGATTAATTTGAAAAAATTTAGTAATATAACAATTATTAAAATATATATGTTAAAATGCAAAGAAAAGAAATAGTAAATTAGTTGATTCTTTACAGAGAGAGGGATTTGGTGAGAGCCCTTATGATAGATTAATTGAAGCAGTCTTGGAGTATCAGCTCTGAACTAATAGTAAGAGTTGACGGTGGTTCCGTTATAACTTAAGGTTTTCCGAAGATGCTGTAAATTTTACAGTAATTAGGGTGGTACCGCGAGATATATACTCGCCCCTATACATTATGTGTATAGTGGCGAGTTTTTTTATTTTTAAGAATAAATATACATAAACAACAAGGAGGAATTTGACCATGCAAAAAATGGGCTTAAATGAAATAAGAAGTAAATTTTTAAACTTCTTCGAATCAAAAGGACACTTAGTACAACCAAGTTATCCACTTGTGCCACAAAATGATAAGAGTTTATTATTAATAAACGCAGGTATGGCACCACTTAAGAACTTCTTCTCAGGAACTGAGATACCACCAAGCAAGAGAATGACTACTTGCCAAAAGTGTGTAAGAACAGGTGATATAGAAAATGTTGGTGTTACAGCTAGACATGCTACTTTATTTGAAATGTTAGGAAACTTCTCTTTTGGAGACTACTTCAAAAAAGAAACTATAAAGTGGGGATGGGAATTCGTAACAGAACATTTAAACATACCTCAAGATAAAATATGGGTAAGTGTATACTTAGAAGATGATGAAGCATTCTCTATATGGGAAAATGAAATAGGTGTACCTAAAGAAAGAATAGTTAGATTAGGTAAAGAAGATAACTTCTGGGAAATAGGAACTGGTGCTTGTGGACCATGTTCAGAAATACACTTTGATAGAGGACCAGAATATGGATGTGACAACCCAGACTGTAAGCCAGGATGTGATTGTGATAGATACTTAGAATTCTGGAACCATGTTTTCGCTGAATTTGATAAAGATGAAGAAGGAAACTACAACCCATTAAAGCATAAGAACATAGATACAGGTATGGGATTAGAAAGAATGGCTTGTATAATGCAAGGTGTTGATACTATATTTGACGTTGATACAATAAAGCATATAAGAATGGCTGTTGAAAAGATGACAGGAGCTACTTATGGAGTAAACCCAAAGGTTGATAAGTCAGTAAGAATAATAACTGACCACATAAGAAGTGTAAGTTTCTTAGTTGCAGATGGAGTTTTACCATCAAATGAAGGTAGAGGATACGTTTTAAGAAGATTACTTAGAAGAGCTGCTCGTAATGGTAAATTATTAGGAGTTAAAGAACCATTCTTATACAAATTAGTAGATGAAGTTATAGCTGTAAGTGGAGAAGCTTATCCAGAGTTAGTTGAAAAGCAAGACTACATCAAAAAAGTTATAAGAATAGAAGAAGAAAAGTTTAACGAAACTATAGATAAAGGAAATGAAATATTAACTTCATATATAGAAGAGTTAAAATCTAACAACAAAACTACTTTAAGTGGGGAAAATGCATTTAGATTATACGATACTTACGGATTCCCTATAGATTTAACAAAAGAAATATTAGAAGAAGAAAACTTAACTATAGATGAAGAAGGTTTCCATGCTGAAATGGAAAAACAAAGACAAACAGCTAGAGATGCTAGAGGAAATATGGAAGGTGAAGGATGGAAAGAAGATGCTATAGCTTCTTTAGATAAAGCTATAACTTCTCAATTTGAAGGTTATGAAAGATTAAGCTTAGAGTCTACTGTTAAAGGTATAGCTAAGAACAATGAATTAGTAGAGTCTGCACAAGCAGGAGAAGAAGTTATAATAGTTCTTGATAAAACTGCATTCTACCCAGAAGGTGGGGGACAAGTAGGAGATAAAGGATTACTTGTTAATGATGATGAAGATATAGTTATAGAAGTAGTAGATACTAAAAAAGGACCTAACAACACTATAAAACATATATGTGTAGTTAAGTCAGGTAAGATAAACGTTGGTGAAACTTTATACACTAAGGTTGATAAAGAAGTAAGATTAGCTTCAGCTAGAAACCACAGTGCTACACACGTATTACACAAGGTATTAAAAGAAGTTTTAGGAGATCACGTTAACCAAGCTGGTTCTTTAGTTACTCCTGAAAGATTAAGATTTGACGTTACTCACTTTGAAGCTATATCAAAAGATGAATTAAAAGTTATAGAAGAAAAAGTTAATGATGTAATATTTGAAGCTTTAGATATAACTTGTGAAAACATGAGTATAAGTGATGCAAATAAAAAAGGAGCTACAGCACTATTCGGTGAAAAATATGGTGATGAAGTAAGAGTTGTATCTATGGGAGATTACTCTATAGAACTTTGTGGAGGTACTCACTTAAGAAATACTGCTCAAATAGGAATGTTTAAGATACTTTCTGAAGGTGGAGTTGCAGCTGGTGTAAGAAGAATAGAAGCTATAACTGGTAAAGAAGTATACAACTACTTAAACAACAAACAAGATTTAATAAATGAAGTTTGTACAAGCTTAAAAACTAAAGAAGATGCTTTAAAATCAAGAGTTACAAACTTATTAGATGAAAACAAAAACTTATCTAAAGAATTAAACGAAGTAAAAGCTAAGATGAGCTTACAATCTGCAGATTCTATATTAGATTCTAAGGAAGATATAAATGGTGTAGCTTTAGTTACTGCTAAGTTTGAAGATATGGATATGGATACATTAAGAAATACAGCAGATACATTAAGAGATAAATTAGTATCTGGTGTAGTAGTATTAGCTAACGTTGCAGGAGGAAAGATAAACTTCGTAGCAACAGCAACTAAAGATGTTCTTGAAAAAGGTGTTCATGCTGGAAACATCGTTAAGGAAGTTGCTCAAACTGCTGGTGGAAAAGGTGGAGGAAGACCTAACATGGCACAAGCAGGAGCTCCAGATGTAACTAAGGTAGATGAAGCATTAGCTCATGCTAAAGAAGTATTAAAGTCTCAAGTAAAATAATAAGATTATAAATTAGGGGATGTTGAGATATGAGTGAAAATATGGATTACACAATGAAATTTGAAGCAGTAACAAGTGATGAAATGAGTGTTTCACAAGCAATAGATTTAGTTTATGATGCTTTAAAGGAAAAAGGATATAATCCTATAAATCAAATAATAGGATATATTCTTTCAGGTGATTCAAGTTATGTAACAGGACATAATAATGCAAGAGCAATAATAAAGAGATTTGAAAGAGATGAAATCTTAGAGGAGATTGTGATGTATTATTTGAATAATAGAAAGTAGGTCAATCTATGAAAAAAAAGGTTGTGTCCTTACTAGCTATATTAATTATATTAGTAAGCTCTATATTTAATATTAGTTTTGCCAACGAAAAAGGAAAAGTAATATTAATAAATCTAAATAGAACTAATCTTGAAGATATGCTAAGTATGAGTATTCTTAAAGATAAGGTTAATAAAGAAGGATATATAGGGCTTATGAATATAAGAGGTGACCGAGGCACTGATGATAAGAGGTCATATGCATCTATTGGAGCAGGAGGAAGAATAACTTTACCTGATAATAAGTATATAAACTTTGAAGAAGCCACAAATGCTAATAAAGAAGCTTATAAAGCTGAAACAGGAAAAACTCCTAAGAAAATAAATGATATGTCAATAAACTATTCATTAGTAGAAAGCCAAGAAAAAGGATCTTATGGTTCAGTTCTTGGCTCTCTAGGTCAAACCTTAGCAGATAACAATTTAAAAGCATCTGTTATAGGAAACTCAGATATAGTTGTTAATGGAGAACTAGTTAAAAATAGAAACATAGCTTTAATGGCTATGGATCATTTTGGTAGAGTTGATGATGGTAATATAGATAATATAAATATCAAAGATAATACTATGCCATACGCTATAAGAACTGATTATAATAAGCTAAAAAGTGAAACTAAAAAGTTTTATGATAATAGTGATGTTATATTTGTAGAACTAGGTGATACATATAGATTAGATAGATATAAATCTTATCTAAATGAAAATACTTATAAAAATATGAAAGATAAAATATTTTCTAATATAAATTCATATTTAAAAGAAGTATTTAGTATGGCAAATGAAAATGATACAATTTATATAATGTCTACATTCCCAAAAACCTTAGATTATAAAAATCAAAAGAGATTATCTCCAGTAATTAAATTTGATAATTCAGGAAAAGGGATTTTAAAATCACCAACTACTAGAAGAGATGGTGTTATTGGAAATGTAGATATAGGTGCAGATATACTAGCTAAATTTGGACTTAAAAATGATGATATGGTTGGTAAGCCTATTTCTAGTATAGAAAAAGCTAATAATGTTGACTATATTAATCATGATTTTGAAAAAATAGTTTCTATAGCACATATAAGAACAGGAGTTGTAGGTACTTTTATAGGTATAGTTGCAGTAGCCTGTGTTATAGGAATATCACTATTATTACTTAGAGATCGTATAAAAGTAGATAATAAGATATTCTATATAATAAAAGAGTTTATAAAATTAGGATTTATTATACCATTAGCATTTTTAATATCGCCAGTATTTAACTTAGCAAGTACTAAAGGTATTATAACAAGTGTTGTTTTAACAACAGTGGCATTATATATAGTAGGAAGAGTATTGTTTAAAAATGATATAGCAAACCTTGCCTTCTTTGCTACTTTAATGATTATTGTAATAGTTATAGACTCAATAATTGGAACACCACTTATGCAAAATAATATTATGAGTTATGATACTTTAATAGGAGCTAGATATTATGGTATAGGAAATGAGTATGAAGGTATAACTATTGGATGTGCTATATTTGCATTAGCAACATTAGTGAACTACAAGAAAATTCCTAAATGGTTAGTAACAATCTTAGCATTAGGAATATTAATAACAACAGCATATCCAGGAATGGGTGCAAATGTTGGAGGAGCTATATCAGAATCTATTGCATACTTCATATTAGTTTTATTAGTATTTGATAATAAAATAGATTTTAAAAAGTCTATATTAGTAGTATTAGTAGCAGCACTAGTAGTATTAATATTTACTATTTTAGATATAGTATCTGGTTCACAATCACATTTATCAGTATTTTTAGGTCAAATAATGATAAATGGACCAAGTGCAATAATTCAAACCTTTGCTAGAAAAATTCAAATGAATATAGATATTGCACAAGGTGAATTAATGTCTATGTTAATATTAGTTTTAGTAGGTATAGTAACATACTTTATAATAAAACCTAAAATGTTATTAAAAACAATATCAGATAAATATCCATATATATATAAGGGATTTATAGCTACTATGATAGGATGTATTGTTACTTTATTAGTAAATGATTCTGGTGTTGTAGCAGCATCAACTTCTTTTATTTATATATTTATACCTATCTATATAATGATTATAAATATATTAGTATTTAAAGAATAATACTGTTGATTAGAAGTACTTTAATAGGTACTTCTAATTTTTTACAGATATAACTTTGATAACAAAAATAGAATAATGGATTGAATTTAGATAAGAATAAGGATATAGTATATACATATTAAATTTGCTTTAAGATAAATAAGGAGTGCATACATGATACTAGACGGAAGAATAATGGGTCTTGATGTAGGAGATAAAACTATAGGAGTAGCGGTTAGTGATCTTATGGGACTTACTGCACAAGGTGTTAAAACAGTTAAAAGAGTAGGAAAGAAAAAAGATATAGAAGAGTTAAAAGCTATTATAAAAGAAAGACAAGTAAATAAAATAGTTTCTGGACTTCCTAAAAATATGAACGGAACTTTAGGACCACAAGGTGAGAAGGTTATAAAATTCTGTGAACTTTTAGAAGAAGAAACAGGAATAAAGATAGAATACTGGGATGAAAGATTATCAACAGTTGCAGCAGAAAGATCTTTAATAGAAGCTGATGTTAGAAGAGATAAAAGAAAAAAAGTTATAGATATGCTAGCAGCAGTAATAATTCTTCAAGGATATTTAGATAGTAAAAGAATTTTCTAAAATCTATATTAAATAAGTTTGAATTAAGTTATAATATAATTAAACAATTAAAACACGAGGTGATATAAATGCAAGATAATATAGTAAACTTAATAGATGAACAAGGAAATGAAATCCAATTCGAAATAATATTAACTTTAGAAGCAGAAGGAAAAGAGTATGCTATACTTATGCCTTTAGAAGATAATGAAGCTGAAGAAGCTTTAATATTCAGAATCGATACAGATGAAGAAGGAGATATATTAACTCCACTTGAAGATGATGAAGAATATGAAAATGTTGTGGCAGTTTACAACACTTTAATGGAAGAAGAAGGATTAAACTACGACGACGAAGAATAATCTAAAAATTATAACTTAAATTAAGGAGTATCTAATAAGATGCTCCTTTTTTACGCATAAAGAAATATTTTATGGAGGGTGGTATGATTAAGTATTTAGATATTGTTATAGGAATTTTATCTATAGCTTATTATTTATATTTAAAAATAGTATATGGTGGAATGTCTTTTAGTATATTATTTGTTGGTATAGGGTTAACGCTAATAATATATCATTTTATAAAAAATAAAATTAATAGAAATAATATATTATATAAAATAACTAAATTAATAACTATAGCTTGTACTGTCATATTTATAACAGTTGAAAGTTTAATAATTTTTTATCCTAAAAACAATACAAAAGGTGCTTGTGATTATTTAATTGTATTGGGGGCAGCTGTAAATAACAATAGTCCTGGAATAACATTAAAGAAGCGACTAGATACAGCTATAAACTATATAAGTAATAGTAGTGATGATTGTAAAATTATTGTAACAGGTGGAAAAGTAAGTAATAAATATATATC
>JAFOOW010000143.1 GCA_017425305.1 Peptostreptococcaceae bacterium
ACTCTCAAATAAAAGTTGTCCATCGCTCAGCTATCATCATCTGAATATCTGGCTTGGTTGTTTGTTTAATTCTTGAAAGAATTATGTCTTATAATTAACCTACTGTTTAATTTTCAAAGTTCATTTCTTACAACTTTTTCAGTTTAACAAATTTTCAAATCTTTGTCAACACTTTTTTGTTGTTTCTTTTTCGTTTTGTCCCTTTCTCAAGGACAAGTAATACTATATCATCTTATTTTATATTGGTCAATACTTTTTTAAAACTTTTTTAAAATATTTTTTTATTTTAAATTTTAAACAGGCATATATTAATATACATGCCTATTCTTTCCCATTTAGCAGCTGTCTTATTCTTAATTTATCAAATCCCAATACGTGATTTCCATTTATTAATATAACAGGTACAGACATATATCCTAGTTTTATTAGATTTCTTCTAGCTTCTTCATCTTTAGATATATTATATTCTATATACTCAACATTATTTTCTTTTAAATAATCTTTTAACTCAACACAGTATTTACAAGTATCACTACTAAATACCTCTACTTTATTCATATATATCACCTCCTACTTAAATTTAAGTATACCCTACTTGTATTTTTTGTAAACATGTATTAGATTAGTATTATTAATTAACACAATATACAAACATGTATATTATAAATTGATATTATTGGAAATTATATAGATATGTACCTTTAATTTAGAAATATTAATTTCGGGAGGTTTCTAAAAATGAGTAAAAAAGTACTAATTATGTCTGCCTCTACGGGTGGTGGTCATAATAGAGCAGCAAGAGCAATTAAAGAGGAACTCACTCAGAAAGTAATAGATGGTGAAACTATAGAATGTGAGATAATTGATAGTTTAAAACTAGTTAATACTACTATGGATAAAATAATTTCTACAGGTTATGAAAAGTCAGCTATATATACACCTAAAGCTTACGGAAAAGTTTATAGAATGTCTGAATCGAATTTAGCTTCTAAAAATGAATTTAAAGATAATGTGTTAACTTCTTTCATGGCTCGTAAATTTAAAAAACTAGTACTAGATAAACAGCCAGACCTTATAGTAGGAACACATCCATTCCCTATGATAGCACTAAGCACATTAAAAAAAGCATATAATCAAGAGGATACTTTATTTAAAAATAATAATGTGTCTATACCTCCATTGATTACTGTTTTAACAGACTATACTACTCACCCAACATGGATTCAAAATGAAATTGACTATTACATAGTAGGTCATGAATATGTAAAAGAATTATTAGTGTCTGAAGGTGTTTCACCTAATAAGGTGAAGCCATTTGGTATACCTGTTGAAAAATCATTCTTACATAATAGAGATCGTGATGTAGTATTATCAGAATTAGGACTTGATTCTGATAAATTAACTGTATTATTAATGGGTGGTAGCTTCGGTGCAGGAAATATAAAAGAAACTCTAACTGAATTATTAGATATAGATAGAGATTTCCAGATAATAGTTATAACTGGTAAAAATATTTCTCTAAAAGAAAAATTAGAAAAAAACTTAAATATATATCCTCATAATAAAAATGTGTGTGTACTAGGATATACTAATAATATGAACGATATCTTAGCTTCTATTGATGTTCTTATTACAAAACCAGGTGGACTTACAACTACAGAAGCATTATTAAAAGATGTTCCTATGATAGTTCCTTATTATATACCTGGTCAAGAAGAGGAAAATTTAGATTTCTTATGTAATTGCGGTTCTGCTCTTAGAACTACAAAAAAATATTCTTTATCTGTATTATTGAAGGTATTAATAGATGATACTTCTAGACTTGATTTACTAAAAGAGAATATTAAATCTATATGTAAATTTAACTCTTCTCAAAATATTGCAAATTTAATTGAGGATGAATTAGTAAAAAATATAAAATAAAAAACTCTGTAGAAAAATCTACAGAGTTTTTTATTTTATATTAATAACCTAATATCCAGGCTCATAAAAATCTTCTTCATAATCATATTGATAATTTTTATAATTATTTCTAAAGTTACTTATCTTTGATTTTTGAGTTGGTTTATTCCTTTTCTTTAAAAGAACACTCATATCATCACTTTCACTATATTTCATTTTGTCCTTAGATTTAATTTTTTTATCTCGCTTTTCTTTCATAGCTCTATGTTCTTCAAAATTCATAGCTGATTTCATTTTGCACCCCTGTTATTTTTATTTATCAATATAACTCAAATTATACAACACGAGTTTATATACTTCAATCATTGTATTATAAATTTCTAAGTAAAAATTCTCCTAAAAAACGACATAAAAAATAGAGTACTAAATGTACTCTATTTATATTTCTCTACGACCTTCTAATGCCTTTGTTATAGTAACTTCATCAGCATACTCTAAGTCTCCACCTACTGGTAGTCCATGAGCTATTCTTGTTACTTTTATTCCCATTGGCTTCAAAAGTCTTGCTATATACATAGCTGTTGCTTCCCCTTCTATAGTTGGGTTAGTAGCCATTATTATTTCTTTTACATCTTGATTACTTAATCTTTGGATAAGCTCTTTAATTCTTATCATGTCTGGTCCTATACCATCCATTGGAGATATTACTCCATTTAATACATGATATTTTCCATTAAATTCTTTAGTCTTTTCCATAGCTGCTACATCCCTAGGGTCTTCAACTACACATATAATGCTGTCATCTCTATTTTTATTAGAGCACATACTACATACAGCCTTATCTGTTATGTTATAACAAACAGAGCAGTATCTTATCTCTTTCTTAGCATCAACTATAGCTTTTGATAATGCTTCTACATCATTCATATTCATATTTATAACATGAAAAGCTAATCTTTGAGCTGTTTTTCTTCCTACTCCAGGAAGTTTAGAGAATTCTTCTATCAATCTTGATATTGGACCTGTATAAGTTTGCATTTAATCACCTACTAGAATAATCCTGGTATATTCATTCCCCCAGTTAGTTTACCCATTTGAGAAGATTGCATATCATCAACACTTCTTAATGCTTCATTTACAGCACTTATTACTAAGTCTTGTAACATTTCTATATCATCTGGATCTACAACTTCTGGTTTTATTTGTATATCTATAAGTTCTTTCTTACCATTAACTTTAACTGTTATAGCTCCTCCACCTACAGATGCTTCAATTTCTTTAGCTTCTAATTCTTCTTGCATCTTTTGCATATCACTTTGCATTTTTTGAGCTTGCTTTAATAATTGGTTCATATTTCCAGGCATCATTCCTGGGAATCCCTTTTTAGCCATATGTAAAATCCTCCTAAGTACTAATTTTTATTTTATTTACGTTATTATTATAACATATTAGCATTTATTATTTAATTTCATTTATACTTTCTTTAATATCTAATATATCTTTAGGAAAAACTTTTTCTAAAATTTGTTCTCCCTTATCTTTTTCTACTTTTTCAATTTCTAAATTAATATTTTTAGACTCTGATTTAAGTATTATCTTTATGCTAAAACTTCTATTTAGAGTATCTCTAACTACATTTTCTATATACCCTAATGTTTTAGGATCATTTAATTTATTTTTAGCAAAAGCAAAGTTATCATCAAATATTATATATAAATCATTAGCATATACATTGAAATCTTTAGCTTCTCTTAGTATAGCATATACAGGCATATTCTTATCTTTTTTTATATTCATAAGTATATTTTCCCATGATTTTTCTACTAACTTAACATCTTCACTTTTGACTTCTTCATAATAAACTTCTTCTACCTCTGGTTGTTTATTTTCTACCCCTGTAGTAACTTGACTTTCTACTGTAGAAGTAGTGTTGTCTGTAGTAATTTTAATATTACCACTCTTTATAATTTCTTCTAAATTAGCTAATCTTTTTATTAAAGCTTCTTTACTTTCATCAAACATTGGTTGTGATAATTTCATTATACTTACTTCAGCTAATACTCTTGGATTAGATGATGACTTTATATTATCTTGTGTTTCTGAAAGTATATTTAATATTCTTATTATATCATTAGTCTCTATTAAACTAGATTTAGCTTTTAATTGCTCTATAGTTTCCTCTGGTAAAGATATTATTTCATCTAACTCTGTTGAAACTTTACAAATCATTAAATTTCTAAAATGGTCTATTAAGTCATCTATTAAATTCTTAATATCTTTTCCCCATATAACAAATTCATTTAATATCTCAAGACACTTTTTAGTATCTTCTTTTATTACGTACTCTGCCATTTCAAATAATTGTTCTATATTAACTGTTCCTAGTAAATCAACAACATCTTTA
>JAFOOW010000144.1 GCA_017425305.1 Peptostreptococcaceae bacterium
AGAGAAAATGCAAAGAAGTAGGTAATATATGAAAGCATGTATTGTTTTAAATGGAGAAGTTAGAGACTATGAATTTTTAAAGTCTAATTTTCAAAATAACAAATATGGTTTTATAATTTGTGCTGATGGTGGAGCCAAGCATCTATATAAAATAAATATAGTACCTGATTATATAATAGGAGATTTAGATTCTTTAAACTATGAAATAATTAGTTTTTATAAAGAAAATAAAGTTAAATTTACTAAATTTCCATCAAGAAAAAATGAAACAGATGCTGAATTATGTATAAATTTAGCTAAAGATTTAAATGCAAAAGAAATTTATATTCTAGGAGCTTTAGGTGGTAGAATAGACCATACTATGGCTAATATAAATTTAATGTACTATATTAAAAACTTAGATATTAATCCAATAATGCAAACATCAGAAGAAGATATATTTTTAGTTAGTAATGAAACATCAGTAATAAGAGGGGATAAAGGTGATACATTATCTATTATACCTATAAAAGATGATGCTAATGGAGTTACATTAAAAGACTTAGAATATCCTTTAGATGATTATAATATTAAATATGGAAGTCCTATAGGAATATCTAATATAATGAAAAAAGATGAGTGTGAGATTACAGTTAAAGATGGTAACTTAATAGTAATAAGAAATAAAAAATCAGTATAGAATCCTATGCTGATTTTTTTAATTTTATAATATTTAGATTAAATTTGATTAAATTGTATTAAAAATATAGTTTTATGAATAAGATATTTTATAAAGTTTATTTATATAGGGGGAGGTATTTTGAAAAATCAATACAGAAATTTACTTGGAATATTATGTTTAGCAACTGGAGTAACTGTGATTTTGGCATTAATACTACCTAATTGGATTTGGATGGTGCTTTTAGCTACGATACTTATAGGGTGTGGGGTAATGTTATTTATGTAAAATAAATAATTTATATATTACTAAGGGGGATTTAAAAATGAAAATAATTACTATTAAATGTCCAAAGTTCTTATCTAGAATTATAACTTTTTTTATGAGAAAAAACTAATTTTGAAAATGAAAAAAGCCTACTTATATGTAGGCTTTTGAAATAAATTTATTATGCTCTCTCAACTTTTCCAGAACGTAAACATCTAGTACAAACTTTTATTCTCTTTGGAGTACCATCTATTATCGCTCTAACGTTTCTTAAGTTAGCAGACCAAGTTCTTCTGCTGTGCTTATTTGAGTGGCTCACTTGGTTTCCTGAAACCTTACCTTTACCACATACGCTACATACCTTTGCCATTTTACGACACCTCCTTAAATGATAACTTTAACACTGAAAACATAGTTTATATTAACATAAATATATTAAAAAAGCAATAGAAATATATATTTGTATTACATATATTGAAGAATTTCTTGTTATCATATAAAATTATATATATAATTCTATATAAAGTAAATATTAAAGTTAAAAATAAAAATAAAAAATGATCTAGGGGGTCAACTATGAGTGCTAAAATAAATAATGAATTTGGAACTATATTAATAGACAAACAAGTTATATCACAAATAGCATACCAAGCTGCTATGGAAAGTTATGGATTAGTAGGACTAGCTTATAAGACAAAAGGCATAGTAGAGTTATTAAAAGGAGAAAATGCTACTAAAGGTGTTAGAGTTGAAGAGCTAGAAGATGGATCAATTGCAATAGAACTTTATGTAATAATGCAATATGGTACAAATATATCAACAGTTGCAAATAACATAATAGATAAAGTAAAATATACACTTGAAAAACTTACTGCGATAAAAATAAGCAAGATAGATGTTAATGTTCAAGGAATAAGAGTTAAGTAATTTTAGGAGGAAAAATATGATTCAATATATTAATGGTAAAACTTTGAGAGACATGATTGTTTCTGGAGCTAATAACCTTCAAAATAATAAAGATTTAGTTGATAAACTAAATGTATTCCCTGTACCAGATGGAGATACAGGAACAAATATGTCTCTTACAATTTCTTATGCAATGAAAGAATTGGCTAAGGTTGATAATGATGAGATAACTAATATAGGTAAAGCTTTAGCTAAAGGATCATTAATGGGAGCTAGAGGTAACTCGGGAGTTATACTTTCTCAAATAATAAGAGGATTTACTAAATCTATAGAAGGTAAAAGTGAGTTAAATACTACGGATTTAGCTAATGCATTTAAAAACGGATCAGATACAGCTTACAAAGCGGTTATAAAGCCTATAGAAGGAACTATATTAACAGTTGTAAGAGAAAGTGGAGAATATGCTATTAAGGCTGCTAAGAAAGAACAAGATATACTTACATTCTTAGAATTAGTTATAAAAGAAGCTAATGCATCATTAGAAAGAACTCCAGAATTATTAAAGAACTTAAAAGATGCAGGAGTTGTAGACTCTGGAGGAAAAGGTCTAGTATTAATATATGAAGGTATGTATCAAGCTTTAAAGGGTAGTCCAATAGTTGCAAATGAGGGAGGACAAACAGAATCTGTTTCTGTATCAACTCCTCAAGAATCTATAAACCCAGAAGATATAAAATTTGCATATTGTACAGAATTTATATTAGAAAGTAACAAGATAACAGATGATAAAATAAGAGATATAATGCTTCCATACGGTGATAGCTTAGCTGTAGTTGGAGATGAAGGTGTAATAAAGGTACATGTACATACTAACGAACCAGGTTCTGTTTTACAGGAAGCATTAAAGCATGGACAATTAGTAACTATAAAGATAGAGAATATGAAAGTTCAACATGAAAATATAGTTATAGAAAATCAAGCTGCAGTATCACAAGAACCAGCTAAGGAATTTGGATTCATAGCTACTTCAATGGGAGATGGATTAGCTAATATATTCAGAGACTTTGGAGTTGACCATATAATAGAAGGTGGTCAAACAATGAACCCAAGTACAGAAGATTTCATGAAAGCTATAGATGAGATAAATGCTGAAAATATATTCATACTTCCTAACAATAGTAATATAATAATGGCAGCAAACCAGGCTAAAGCTTTAAGTGAAAAGAATATAATAGTAATACCAAGTAAAACTGTATCACAAGGATTCTCTGCATTAGTTGGATTTAATGGAGAAGCTTCAGCTCAAGAAAATGAAGAAGCTATGATAGAATGCTTAGGATTAGTTAAATCTGGTCAAGTAACATATGCTGTAAGAGATACAGTAATGAATGATATAGATGTAAAAGAAGGAAACTACATCGGAATAGGTGAAGGTAAATTATTATCAGCAGGAGAAAATAAAGAAGAAATAACTTTAGGACTAATTGAAAAATTAGCTGATGAAGATACTGCTATAATAACTTTATTCTATGGAGAAGATGTAACAGAAGAAGAAGCAAATCAATTTAAAGAACAAGTAGAAGAAAAGTACGAAGATATAGATGTAGAACTTTACTATGGAGGTCAACCTCTTTATTATTACTTAATTTCAGTTGAATAATATTTACAAAATCCTGTATAATCTTACTATTGAGTAAGTTTATATAGGATTTTTTACGTTTAAGTAAATTATATACAAGGTGATTAAGATGAATAATTTAAATAAAGATATTCAATATGTAAAAGGAATTGGACCTAAGAAGGCAAGTAAATTGAATAAGCTAGGTATATTTACTATAAATGATTTAATTTATTACTTTCCAAGGCAGTATGAAGATAGAAATAAATTAAAGAAGATATGTCAATTAGAAGATAAAGAAAAAGCTACTATAAGGGCTATTATAAGTAGTATAGAAACATCAACGCCAAGAAAGGGCTTAAGTATAACAAAACTAAGTGTTAGAGATGAAACAGGATTTGCAAAACTAGTATTCTTTAATCAAGACTATATAGTCAAGAGCTTTAAATCGGGAGATACTATATTAGTATTCGGAAAAGTAAAAAAAGATTTTAATGGAGTTGAACTTAGTTCTTGTGAAGTTGAACAGATGAGTAACAATCCTAAGAGCACTTGTGGAATTATGCCTATATATCCATTAACATATGGTTTAACTAATAAAGAATTAATGGGAATTATAAAAATTATTTTTACTAATGAACAAATAGTTGTAAAAGAATATTTACCTAAAAGAATTATTGAAAAATATAAACTATGTAGTATTGATTATGCGATAAAAAATTTACATAATCCTACTAATAAAGAAAGTTTAAAAATAGCTTTATATAGAATGGTGTTTGAAGAATTTTTAATACTTCAGTTAGGACTATTTTTATTTAAAAATGGTGTAGTAGAAAAAGACGGTATATATTTCAATAGACATGATAACTTAAAAGCCATTTTAGATTCACTTCCATTTAAATTAACTAATGCTCAAAATAGAGCTTTTAATGAAATATTAGATGATATGGCGTCTAATAAGGTTATGAATAGATTAGTACAAGGTGATGTTGGTAGTGGTAAAACAGTAGTGGCACT